>JAOAPL010000116.1 GCA_025462925.1 Acidobacteriaceae bacterium | reverse complement strand
CTCCATTGACTACCACCGTCATGAACTCCGTTGACATCAATCACGCAGGCGCTGCATCTGGGATTAACAACGCTGTCGCCCGGGTCTCGGGTCTGCTCGCCGTTGCGATCTTAGGCGCTACGATGGTCAGCGCGTTCGGCCATAGACTGCATAGCGAATTAAACCAACTCCCCGTTCCGCAAAATGCCGCGGCGAGCATTGAAGCAAACCACACCAGGCTCGCAGCAATCCCTATCCCCGAGAACCTCGACTCCGATGCAAGAGCCGCGGTAAGGCGCGCAATTGAGTATGCATTCGTCTACGGTTTTCGAATCGTATTGATGATCTGCGCAGCGCTTGCATCGTTGAGCGCAGTGATCGCGTGGGTATTTATAAAGGACAAGAGGGGCTTTAGCCCCTGAGGTCTGCTGACTACTAACTACCGACCACTGTTCCCCGCTACTACAGCGCGCGCATGAATGCCACCAGATCGCTCTTTTCCTGCGGGGTGAGCTTTACTCCCAGTACCAGGTTAAAGAACTCAACTGTGTCCTCCAGTGTCATGAGGCGTTCATCATGCAGGTACGGAGGAGAGTCTTTGATTCCGCGTAGCGGAAAGGTCTTGATTGGACCGTCAGCGCCGGCAACGATACCGTTGATCATGTGGGCATTATAGAAGCGCTCCACCTGCAGATTGTGCATGATGTTGTCGGTATAGTCCGGCGCCTGATGGCAGGATCCGCATTTGCCTTTTCCAAAGAAGACCGCCTGCCCACGAACTTCCGCCGGACTCGCCTTTGACTCGTCCAATAATCCCAGGACGTTCAGCTTTGGCGCGGGCGGAAAATCGAGTATCTCCTGAAATTCCGCCATGTCGTGGACCTGGCTCCCACGCTCCAGGACGTTCACTCCCTTTTTCGTGGCGATCACCGGGTCTCCGTCAAAATATGCGGCTCGCTGCTCGAATTCGGTGAAGTCCTCCACTGTTTTTAAGGCACGCTGCGAGCCGAACAATTGCTGTATATGAACGCCGCGAAGTGTCGGCGTGTCGATCCGATGCCGGAACTGCTGTGGCCGTATGTCGCCCACTAGGTGTGTTGCGCCATTTGTATGTCCATTGGCATGGCAATCAAGGCACGCCACGCCTTCTATTGCCCTGTGTGCGCGGCGATCGTCCGTGACGTTGAACTGTTGCTGGGGAAATGGCGTGACCAGCAGCCTGAGGCCTTCAAGTTGTTTCGGGTTCAGGATTCCATTGAACAGATCATAGAAGTTAGCCAGCGTGATCAGCTTTCCCTGCGACACATCCCCCAAGTCTGGCCGGGTCGTCAGAAACACGGGCGGAGGAAATTCCGGCAGGAACTGGTCTGGAATATCAAACTCCACATCGAACCGCGTCAAATCGCGCCCCGTCTGCGCTTTCATTTCGTCGATTTCGAAATGCGGAAACACCATGCCACCCTCCGCCTGTTTTGGATGGGGCAAAGGCATGAACCCGGGCGGGAAAACTTTCTTGGTGCGAATTTCGTCGGGCGACATGCTGGCCAATTCTTCCCATGTGGTCCCCTGAACAAGCTTCACTCGCACGCCACCCTGTATCGGCTTGCCGCCTGACATGCTGACACCGGGGACCGGCCGGTCAGTAAGGTCATACCGCTCTGCGAGCAACGCCTTTTGCCGGCGCATCACTTCCGGCTTTTCGGCAGACAGCTTCTGCTCCACTGCAGGGAAGCCAGTGGGCTGGCCGACGGGCATGTAGCTTGTCTCGCCGCGAAGTGCAATGCCCTGCTGTTGTTCCTCCTGCGCAATTCTGGTGGCGGGTTGCCGACCCTGCGTAGGAGCCTGTGTACCGGAAGTTTGACTGGACGGCGCCTGCTGCGCCAGTCCTATCGTTAACACGAGACTAAGCGCGATCAACAAGCACAGCGCCAGCGACGAAGGGTTCGAAAATGCTTTCCGCACACGTGGCCTCCTGATTTTTATTTTGCGGTTCCAAGCGGCGATTCGAGGTTCTTTCGATGCCTATTGAACCGAACCGACAGGAAATCTTTTCGCACGGATGAGATTGCTACTTAGCGGGTTGCTCAGGTGAAAGAATGTGATGCACCCACCAGACCTGGAGCGATGCTTCTTAGCCAGCAGGCACCCGGACTCGACCGTACTGACGCCGCTCACGACGCGCCTACAACGGGAACGAGTCGCCTGACGCAGCAGGCAACGCGTGCCTGTCAGAATGCATACGACTGTTCATGCCGCTTTTCACCAGGAGAAAACAATGGCTGAGCTGAAATCTGTTGAAGTGGAACCAGCGATTTCCCGCGACCGTCTGGCTGAACTCTTAAATGAAGACCTCGCACGCGAATACCAGGCCATCATCGCCTATGTCGTTTACTCCCAGGTGCTAAAGGGCGCCGAGTTCATGAACATCGCTGATCAGCTTCAGGTCCATGCCCGTCAGGAGCTGGAACATGCATTAATCATCTCCCGCCAGATTGACTATCTGGGCAAAATGCCGGTTGTAGAGTCCAAGCCTGTCCGCACTTCTGAGGATGCAAGGGAGATGCTCCGCTTTGATTTGGAGAATGAAAACGAGACCATCCGGAACTATCGCGATCGAGTCCGACAATGTGAAGCGCTCGGCGAATACTCAATGGCAGAACAGATCCGCCAGATTCTAGTCAATGAGCAGGACCACCAGATCGATTTGGCCACTGCGCTCGGCGAAGAAGTCCCGGACGTCAACACCCTGCGGAGCAGCACGCCTCTGAGGCGCACTGGCTAGAAATCGAATCCCATGGGACGAGCGACTCTTCCCGCTCGCCCCCGAGACTCTAGTTGCTGTCTAGCAGAGTTAGAAGGAGAAGCTGTTAACCAGGCGGACAGATTCGATTGTCAGCGAACCCAAACCGTAGAGCGCGTTTGAAATCGCCACACCCCCGCCGCTGGTCGTAGCCGAATCGCTGGCCACCCTGGACTGGAGCAGGACCGTATGATTTCCAGTCCCAACATTGAGCAGGATGAAGTTGAAGCTGTGCGCACTGGTGGTGTCCAGCGCAAGAGTGATTTGTTCCGGCGTGAGGGTGCAGCCCACACCGCCTTGCGCAATGCAATCAGTGAAGATGTAGCCCAGGTTCGCCGTGAGCGTCTGTATTCTCTGGTCGAATATCACACCAGAACCCGTATTGTCCGGCTGCGCAAACGTACCGCTGATTACGTTTCCGTTGCTGTCGAGAACGGGATCAAGCACCACACGCACTTCCACCGTGCCCATGGCCGTAGCCGAACTCGTGCTGCCGGAGCCGTTCCCTTTTACTTGCGTAGAGGTATAGAGGCCGGTCACTAGCGACGGCGTGACAAATAGATCTGCAATGTTGGACGTCTTGATGGTGCTCTTCATCACGTTGGTCCAGCCAGTGGAACAGGTTGCCGTTGCCGTGGTGCTGTTGCTCGGACAGGAAACGGACACAGTGTTGATTGCGGCCGTGGCCTTCGAACTCTGCGCCTCAGCTGCTGTTGCAAACAAACAGAGCATCATTGTGGGGATGTACAGATTTTTCAACTTCATTATTGCCTCCGTATGAATTTGTTCAGTACTTGAAATAAAAATGCGCGAAATTGCGCAACCATTAGTAGGAACATTTATGACCATCTCAAATCACACACGTCGACCTGACGAACTCCGGCCCTAGTCTGTGTTGAGATAATCAGAGTTCATACACTTGGAGTGCCAATCGAAGAAAATCAGAAAAGCCGCTGGATTCGCGACATTTTGTTTTTGCTCAAGCGGTAGCAACTACACGACGTGGAAGAAGTACCTACGGGAAAGGAATTTCTCCTTAGGCACAAGCCTTAGGAGTGAGACGAATCGAAGACGCGCGAAGAAAAATTGCGCCGGGTGGAGCAGAGCCTGCGCTGAGCGAAGTCGAACGGGCCTTCAGGCCTGAAACTGCTATCCGGGTGGCGCAGGCTCTATCCGGGCGCGCAGGCTCTATCGGGTGGCGCAGGCCTTCAGGCCTGCATTAAACGACAGTTAGAAAAGGGGCTTTAGCCCCTGAGGTGTTTCAACTGACTACTGACTACTAGCTACTGACTACTAATAATCAGGCACGTACATGTCGCCCGCGCATAAACCCGGCCCTTCGCATCCACCGCCGACGCCTCCGATATCGCCGTCGTCCGTCCGCGATGCACCACCTTGCCCTCACTCACCACCCGATCAGTTGCAACTGTCAGCGTGCGCGTGAAATTCACTTTGAATTCCAGCGTGGTGTAACTCTCGCCCGGTAGAAGTGTCGAATGCACTGCCACGCCCATTGCACTGTCGAGCAGCGTGGCGATCACGCCGCCATGCACGCAGCCGATCGGATTGTATTGGTGCTCGCCCACTTCCATCTCAAAGACCGCGCGGCCTTCGTCCACTTCAGTGAGCTTGAAGCCGAGCACCGCGGCGATAGGAGGCGCAGGATAATCCCCAGCCATGAGTTTTCTCAGCAGCTCAAGTCCGGAGATCTTTTCTTTCGCGGCAAGAACGGTGAGCATGGGATCTCCCCATTGCGATGTGCGCGTGCGTAAGGGCTGTGCGGGACTGGCCATGTGTTGGAACCTCGCAGGATTTTCGGGGATAGATGCGATCATTCGCGCAAACGACTCGCAAATACCAACTAGTCATCAGCCCTTTGCGCCAGTGTCCTATCACTAGGCTTGCGACGCATCAACTCCACTAATGCCTGATAAAGACGCGTACGCATCGCATAACGTTCATGAGCGCGGGTGATGTAGCGCAGGTGTACTTCGACACCCGAGGTGGTCGGACGCAGGTTGATGGCGGGCTTCGCTGAAACCGACTGCGCCTGATGGCTGCGCGTGGCCCGCAGCCATTCTTCCTCGGCCGCGTGCGCATTGGCTTCGGTTTCCTGCTCGGCCATTTTTTGGATGGCCTCGATGATCGGGTACGGATCCTGATCCGGCGGCACCATGATCTCGATCTCATCCCAGAGCCACTGTCCGCTGGTGGAGAAATTGAAGAAGTGACCTTCGATCGCAAAGCTGTTGACGAATGCTACCTTGCGGCCCGTGGGGTGACCGGCATCGGCCCAGTTTCCAGTTTCGAGCAAGACCGTGCGCAACAGATTGATCTCTACGACTTCGCCGACCACCCCATTGATCTCGACCCAGTCGCCTACGCGGATTCCATTTCGTCCCATCAGCATGAACCAGCCGAAGAATGCGACGATGAAGTCCTTCAACGCCACTGTGAGGCCCGCGCCGGCCAGGCCGATGACCGTGGGCGTCTGGCTGGGCGCGCCGAAGATCACAAAGAAGATCAGCAGTAACCCGACCGCCTGCACCGCAAAACGAACCACCGTGCGCAGCGTCCGCAGGCGTGTGCGCTCCTTTTTCAAATCGGTAAAGAACCGGTCCACCAGCCACTCAACGAAAAACGCGCCTAAGAGGATGATTGTGATCAGCAGCGCAGATTGGATCATGCCGTGCAATGACGCGCGTTCATGAGACTTCGCCCTCTCTGTCCAACTGCTGTAAACATTGGAAAGTTCCTGGTGGTCCTGGATCCGCTTGTTCAGGTCGATGAGGTCCTTTTGATCGACCGAAAGGCGGTGTAACGATAAAATCGCCGCACTCGTCTCCGGCGCGGAGTTCTCAGTTTTGGATCTGGCAGAATTCGCCTGGGGAAAGGCTTGAGGAGCTGCCGCCTCTTTGCTCTGTTCTTCGGCGGCCTTGACTTGCTTCTCCAGCACATCATGCTTCTGCGTGAGGCTGCTCGCTTCATCATTCGCATCGCTCAGCGCTTGCTGGAGTCTTGCCGTGTTGTTGCGCAATGTGCGCCATGCTCCGAACTGGGCCCAGAGATTGCTGGCGAGATAATCTACATCTTTGTTGTTAGCGGGAGTCTGTTGACGACTTGCTTCGAGCGCGTGCTCGTTAGCTTCGTGCCTGCTGAACTGGCGACGGATTCTGCTCAGCGGGTCCGCACCGGAACGCAGCAGGTGATCCTTTGCATCCTCCAGTTCATCCTGATCAAGTTCCTGTTGCACCAGGGCGAAGTCGAGTTCCTGCTGAAGAGTGTCCTTGCGCGAACCGCTGGCGGCGGCAATCTGTTTCTTGAGTTGCTCGATCCGGTCCTGGTTCGTTTTTATGGCCGCCTCGGCCTTGGTCTGTCTGGCCAGAAGTTCTTTGGTCTCAGGCGTTGGCGTGACCGGATGTTCCGCCGCATCATGCAATGCATCGGCAAATGCGAGATCCACTTCGTGATCGGCCAGCTTCTCCACCTGCTGGGCATACCGCCGCTCGACTCCATCAGAAGCCAGTGACGCCACCTCGCGAGCAGTTTGCAGAGGCTTCTCATTCACCAGCGGAGCACGACGACCCGGCCCCTTTTGCCCCTCAGCCTGCCCAATGTCGCGGGTGAATATCAGCCCAACAATCGCTAGTACCACCAACCCCAGCAGCCCTAGAGTCGTCATCCATTGACGAGGTTTCATCAGCATAAGCTGCCATTATACGAACTCGTGCTCACGCTCGTCCCGCCGTCAGTCACATCCCGCGAACTATCCTGAAGGCAGCCACCATCTCACGAATCGGAAAGTAGTTCCGCTAAACGACAGCCAAGCATCGTATTGGCATGGTGCATGAGATGAAAGGAACGGCTGACAAAACGCAGGTTGTCATATTGGGAGGCGGGTTCGCGGGCGTTGAAGCCGCGCGCTACCTCGATCGGACGGCAGCCAAGCGGGCCGATGTCGACGTGACTCTCGTCAGCAGAGATAACTTCACTCTCTTTACCCCGATGCTTGATGAGGTGGCGGCCGGTGATCTCGAGGTGCCCCACGTCTGCAATCCGCTCCGTAAACTGCTTCGTCGCGTCACCATCTTGAGTGGCGACGTCAAATCGATTGACCTCGCGTCGCGGCAAGTAAAGATCTCTTACGCAATCAGTGGGCTTACTCGGGAGTTGCCGTTTGATTATCTCGTCCTGGCGCTTGGGTCGGAGACGAACTACTTGGGAATCCCGGGAGTAGCCGAACATGCGCTCGGTATCAAGACCGTCGGCGAGGCTGTGATGCTTCGGTCGGGAGTCATTGCATTGCTGGAAGTCGCCAGCGTCGAGCCCGACCCCAACCGGCGTAGGCGGCTGCTCACGTTTGTAGTGGCGGGCGGCGGTTTCGCCGGCGTCGAGACCGTTGGTGCCATCAACGATCTCGCCCGTGAGAGCCTCCGGCACTATGGCAAGGTTGATCCGCGTGAAGTCCGTGTTGTTTTGATCCACCCCGGAGCGGTCATACTTCCCGAACTTGGCGAGGCGCTCGGCTTATATGCGCAGGAAAAACTCAGGAAGCGCCAAGTCGAGATCAAACTCGGAACCAAAGTTATCGCGTACGCAGATGGAGCAGTGCAGTGTAGCGATGGCGAGAAAATTCCGGCCTCCACCTTGGTGTGGGCCGGCGGCGTTTCTCCCAGTCCAATCCTGAAAGCCACGCCCTTCGAACTGCTGAAGGGGCGAGTAGTCGTTGACTCCACTCTGGAAGTCCCGCGGTTTCCGGGCGTCTGGGCGGTTGGCGACTGCGCGGCGATAACGGACCCAACCTCATAGACTCCCTATCCTCCAACCGACCAGCACGCCCT
The DNA here is from genome assembly GCA_025462925.1 of Acidobacteriaceae bacterium. GTDB lineage: Bacteria > Acidobacteriota > Terriglobia > Terriglobales > Acidobacteriaceae > JAICLA01. Next base: position 130 of record JAOAPL010000116.1, on the reverse strand, counting down.
TCGTGAGGGACGGCTTGCAGGCAACAACATCAACGCTCGGCTGAACGGTCAAGAACCAAAGCCTTTTATCTACAAGGCCCCCGGACAGCTTGCAACCATCGGCCGACGCACTGGTGTCGCCAGGATCTTC
>JAOAPL010000053.1 GCA_025462925.1 Acidobacteriaceae bacterium | reverse complement strand
ACTGGCACGAATGACGCCAACCTCATCGCCTTCGACAACAGCGGTACCGCAAACAATTCTTTTTTTACCATCACTGACGTGCGCCTCGGGATCAGCGGCACCACGATCGACGGATCCAGGTTCGACACGTGATTGCACATATAAATGTATGTCCCGTTATTGTCGAAATCTTCCAACCCGCGGACATCCACCTCCACGCCGATGATCCGCACTCCCGTATACGCCGCCCACATCGCCGCCCAGTACAACCGCTCAACGCTCCCGGTGACGAATGTCCAGGGAATAAACACGATGCCGATGCTGGGGATCATCAGCAGGTAAAACGCCGCCCAAATGAGGCTGCGAATCACTTCGACCTCAATCGCTGCGGCAACTTCTCGTAGATTCCGTCGAAGCCACCGTTCGACAGTATGGCGACAACGTCTCCGCTGCGCAGCTCCGGCGCAATCGTCTCGACGATTGAATCCGCATCCCGCAGCTCGCGCGCCCGCTTTCCGGCCGCGCCAACTTTGTTAACCACTGACGCCACGGACAACCTTTCATTTTCGGCAATCGCTTCCGGTTTAAAAATACTGGTGATGATCACTTCATCGGCGATCGCCAGGCTCTGCGCCAATTCCGTCTCGAAGACTTTTCTGCGCAGCGTATTCGACCGCGGTTCGCAAACCGCCCATAGACGCGCTCCGGAGTATCGCGTGCGCAGCGCTTTCAATGTCTCCGCGATCGCAGTCGGATGATGCGCGAAATCGTCGATAATCGTCACCCCGTTCACCTCTGCCTTCACTTCCAACCGGCGCTTCACGCTCTTAAAACTTCGCAACGCCTCTGCAATCGCATCCGCGCTGATTCCATATCCCGCTGCCAGCGCCGCGGCCGCAGTCGCGTTCAAGACGTTGTACTCGCCCGCTAACGCAAATTCAAGGTTTCCCCACGGTGCTCCATCTTTCAGCACGCTCCACATGGTGCACTCGCGAGAGAAACTCAAATCGACGATTCGCCATTTCGCGCTCTCGCTGAATCCATATCGCTCCACTGGACAAAACGCTTTTGCCAGGCACTCACTCACGTTCGCCCCCGCATCGTAGGCAATAATCCGCCCGCGCCGCGGCACCAGATTCACCAGGCGCTTGAACGCGGTCTTCACCGCATCCAGGTCTTTATATATGTCAGCGTGATCGAACTCGACTGAAGTCAGGATGGCCGCATCCGGAAAAAAATGCAGAAATTTCGGGCCCTTGTCGAAGAATGCCGAGTCGTATTCATCACCTTCGATGATGAAGTGTTTCGTCGGACGCAGCGCAAAACTGCTGCCAAAGTTTTCGGCAATCCCGCCGACGAGGAACGACGGCTCCATCCCTGCACTCTCGAATATCCACGCCAGCATTGAGGTCGTTGTCGTCTTGCCATGCGTGCCCGCAACGACCAGGGACTCGCGGCCAATCAGAAAATCTTCATGTAACACTTGCGGCAGGGACTTCAGCGGAATGCGCTCATTCAGTACATATTCCAGCTCCGGATTCCCGCGCGAAATCGCATTCCCAACCACCACCGCATCGGGCCGCGGTGACAGGTTCGCTTCTGCATACGGCTCCATGATGCGAATGCCGCGCGCAGCAAGAAAATCGGACATCGGCGGATACGCCGCCGCATCCGATCCCGTCACTTTGAATCCGCACTCTTGCAGCAACCCCGCAAGGGATGCCATGGCAGTGCCACAGATTCCGATGAGATGAACGTGCTTGCCTGGATTTAGATTTGAATTCGTATTAGACATCAATAAATTGCTACGTGAACTCGTGAACTATGGGGCAAAGCACTCCCCTATCCGCCCTTATCCTTCTTTTATCCGCGGTTAAATGATTTTGACTTTGACTTCGTTCTCGCTCACATTCAGCTCCGCAGCCACCCCAATGGGCAAACAGAGATTCGGCGATTGTGAAACGTGTCCCGAATGCAGCCCGAATCCAACTGGGATGTTCAGTTCAACCAGCTCGCGCTTGATCACTTCCTGAAGCGTGTAATTCTGTTCACCCGGTTGGACGCAGTCCATCATCTCGCCAAAGACAATCCCCCGGACATCTTTGAATTTCCCAGCCAGCTTCAGCTGCATCAGCATGCGATGTATCTGGTAGGGCTTGGTTGCGATGTCCTCGATAAACAGGATCGTGCCTTCGGTCTGGATCTCGTACGGCGTTCCCAGTGATGCGGCCAACATCGACAGACATCCACCATAAAGAATTCCCTGCCCGATACCCGGAACCGGCTGTGAACCCTGCGCAGATAAGAAGTCATGAGCCATAGCACCGGCGCTCAGCACGTCCGTGCTAAACATTTCCGGAGTCAGCCGTTCGTAATCCTTTTTCACCATCGGTCCGTGGAATGTCACCAGGTCTGCATGGTCGCAAAAATAGGTGAGCAGCGTGGTGATGTCACTGTAGCCCATGAAGAACTTAGGATTCGCGCGCACCGCATCCAGGTTGATGTGCGGCAAGAGATGATTGCTGCCGTATCCTCCGCGCGCACACATGATGCCGGTTATCTCGGGGCGCTTGAACATCTCTTCCAACTCTTCTGTACGGCGCTCCTCGCTCCCCGCGAAATACAGGTCCCTGTCCAGGATCGAATCCAAATAAAAAGTCTTGTAGCCCATCTTCTGAAGGGTCGCGCAACCGGCCTCTAACTCTTCGCGCGAAACATGGCTGGCAGGCGCAATGATCCCCAGCGTCTGGTTCGCATTGGGCTTAGGAATAGCAGGGATGTTTCGAGCGGGCTGTCCTGGCTGACGCGTCATTTGGTGGATTGGCAATCTCGTAGTTTGCAATTTCTAATTTGCGGCCGTGAATCGAAGGGGTTTCAAATCACCAATCACCAATCACAAATCAGAAATCAAAAAACTCTCCCTCACAGATGATCTGGGCCGGGCCTCTGAGGAACACATCTTTTTCCCATCGGACCTCCTGGCTGCCGCCCTGCGCTTCGACGCGCACCGGCGACTTCACCGCTCGCGAGACTATTGCCGCAACGGCTGACGCGCAGGATCCCGTTCCCGACGACTTCGTTTCCCCTACTCCGCGTTCGAAGAATCGGCAGGCGATCTCTGAGTCTCCCAAGACCTGAACGAACTCCACGTTCGTGCCATTCGGAAAACATTTTTCTCGCTGGATCTCTTCGCCCATCTTCTGCCACATGAAATTGAAGTCGTTCACGAAGACGACGAAATGCGGATTGCCCGTGGTGACAATGGTCCCCTTCACCGTGCGCGATTTGAAGAACAGCTCAAATTCCGGATACGTCATGGGCTCGCCCATATTCATCTCGAACTGAAATTCAAGAGTGGAATCCGCGCGTGACGTCAACATGCAATTCTTTACTCCCGCGCCCGTGCGCACGCGGACACTGCTGCCGCCATTCCCAGCGCGGCCAGCAGCGGCGCTGGCATTCCTTGACAGCCAGTACGCCGCCACACATCGCGTGCCATTGCCGGAGATCTCCGCTTCGCTGCCGTCGGCGTTGATGAGCCGCGCATCCACATCAGCATCGCTCGACGCACTGGCCGAGATCCACTCCACGCCATCGGCGCCGACACCGGTGTGCGGGTCGCACATCCTTTTTGTCAGTTCCGCTGCGCGTTCGGCGTCATTGCCAGATTCGACGATCAGGAAAGTGTTCCCGCAGCCGCTCGCTTTCACAAACGGGATCCGCAATCCGGAGTGTCCAATGGTTTGCATCATTCATTCTCCGTGTCGCGCAACATGTCAACGCGCTCCACCTCGGTGCATTGTCGCAACTTCTCCGTCAATTTAACGTGGTCGCGATGCTTGGCCTCAACTGTGAACTGGATGCGGTGTCCGTTGTTCCCCATTCCCATCTTTACTGTCTGCATCAGTAATCGTTGTTCTTCCAGTATCCGGTTGACCTCGGTAAGCACCCTCTCCGGGTCCTTCGACGCAACTTCATAGCTCATCAGTACGGATTTGAAATTAAAACGCCCTTCCACCCATCCCAGCACATTCAGAGCCAGCAGGATCACCACCGTTGCGAACGTGGCAGAAAGATATTCGCCACCGCCCACCGCCATCCCGATGGACGCCACAACAAACATGGTTGCCGCAGTGGTGATGCCGGAGACCGAACCTCCTGAATGCAGAATCGCTCCCGCTCCGATGAAGCCGATACCGGGAATGATCTGCGCTGCAATGCGATTCGGATCAAATGATCCAAAGGACCCATGCGAAAATCGTGACGAGAGAAGTGTGTACATCGCAGAGCCGAAGCAGATGAACATGTTGGTGCGCAACCCTGCCGGCTTGCGTTTGAGTTCGCGTTCCAACCCGATCACACCGCCTAGAATGGCGGCAATGACCAGCTTCAGTACTGTGTCGGACACAAACGTCGCCAGGTCCATGTGCGGCGAAAGCGCGTCCCAGATTTGCTTCATCGGCCTGCCTGATTGAGATTTAAATTAGAGAAACCAGATTCTATCACCGCAGTATGGTGCCGCTCTTGTCATCCTTAGCCTAGCGAAGGGCCACCTACCACTCTGCAATCCCGACGTTCTTGTTCTTCCGTGAAATCTGTGTCAATCCGTGCAATCCGTGGCAAGCCTTTGATTTTCCTGACTACCGACTACTTGCTACTGACTACTGATCGGTAGATTTCCGCCGGTGGCTTACCCAGGCTATGCACCACTAAGACTGCTTGCAGATGCTCCGGATGCTCCTTCACCGCCGCGCTCACGGGATCGCCTTCGATGGCGACGATGTAGTCCGCGGCCGTGGCTGGAGATTGCAGTCCTGCCCTCCAGTGCTCGTAATTGTTCTCCGTGACCACCCGGCTAAGGTGTATTCCAGCCTGCTGCAACGCGCCCACGTAGTTGCCGGTGTACATCATGAATGTCGAATTCTGAGGCGCCTTCACTAACTGCTTCGCCAATGCATTTTCAAATGCCACCCGGGTAACCGCATTCACGCGTGCTTCGCGCAAAGTGATTGGAGTCGCCCGGAGAACGCTAACGTAACTCAATCCAACCACCACGAAAAACAACGCCGTCGCAATCTGGTTGAATCTCTGCGAGTAGTTGATGCGGCGCACAAACTCCAACGCCAGCGCATAGAAAACAGCAATCGCCGGTAGCAGTTGCAGTCCGTAGCGCACGTTGTAATACGAGTTCGGCGTCCACCCGGGAATGAAAATGGGCACGCCGCCGTATGCGATCGAAAAAATGTAAAACGGCAATGCTATCCACAACAACAGCGCCGGGCGAAATTGCTTCCGCAAAATGCTGAGCAAGGCGGCAATCACTGAGATGTGCAGGAGGGTATTCTGCCACTTGTTGTCGCCAACGTTGAGCTTCGCGCACTTAATGAAGTAGATCCATGCAGTAAGCGGACTGTGATATCCCGGATGTGGCGACTCGCCGCGCTTTGTCGATTGCTCTGCGATGGCGCGCGCCGAGTACGGTCCATTGGCGAATTCCAGCGGGTTCTTGTACACGCGCCAGTTGTATCCAACCCAGAAGAGCGGCGGCAGCGCGATGAGCAGCAGAAACCATGCGACCGGCCCGAGCATCGCCCGTCTCAGCTTGCCCTCGCTGCGTAACCAAACGAACAGGACTGCACTCCCAATCCAGGCCGCGAGCACCCAGCCGTCGTAGCGCGTAAGCATCGCCGCCATCAGCGTGAGCGCACATTTCACCAGTGCGCGTCCGGCGTTCTCAACGCGCTTCTCACCGAATTCCTGAATGAAATCGATGAAGAAGGCCACCGCCCAGATCACGCTGGCCAGGTAGATCGACTCCGTCATCGCAGTTGCCTGCATGTAGATCAGGTTGGGATTGAATATGTAAATCGCGGCAGCCAGCCAGGCCGCAGGCTTCGACGCGATCTTCAATACCAGCCGGAATATTCCAACCGCACCCAGAACGTATGCGGCCATAGAACCGATCGAACCGGCGACGCCAGTCATCCACGCCCAATCGGAAAGTACAAACGGGATTGTGATCAGATGCGGAAGCGGCAGCCACACCGTCCCCAGTTGCAGGAGACCGGGAGTGAGTGAATCCACCACCCGACGCGCAATATTGATGTGCGCAACCGCGTCGCCATAAAGAAGGATTTCGCCGCGCTTAAAAAAATAAAGGAACGAAAAAAGCGAAACCGCGAGGCTGACTAACGTCAATATTCCGTCGTCAGTAGAAAGCCAAATCTTCCTTTGTGTTGCTTTGCGAATCTTAGTGGCCTTCATGGTTCAAGATTTGCGGTTTTACTTTGCGCCCTCCGCGTCCTTTGCGGTGAGCTCTTGCGTTTAGTCGAGATGACTCAACTCGCGGAACAACTCGAACCGCGCGTCGATCTCACCGCGGCTCAGATCGCTGAAACGTTGTGTGCCAAACTGCTCCACGGCAAACGATCCCATCACGCCGCCGTAAAACATCGCGCGCTTGAAAACTTCGCGATTGAGTTCAGTCTGTCCGGCGATGTAGCCCATGAACCCGCCGGCGAAGCAATCGCCCGCGCCCGTCGGATCGACGACTTCTTCGATCGGCAATGCCGGCGCGCGGAACGGATGCAAACCAGCTTCCTTGAAAAACGCAGTCGCTCCGTATTCTCCGTGCTTGATGACGAGCACGCGCGGCCCATGCGCGAGAATTTTCTGCGCCGCGCGGGGCAGACTGCTGGTTTTGCCCAGCATGCGTGCCTCGTTGTCATTGATCAGCAGGACGTCGATTCCCTTCAGCGTTTCAGCCAGCTCGGCCGCCTTGCCCGTGATCCAGTAATTCATGGTGTCGCCGCCGACCAGTTGCGCTTTGCTCATCTGCTTGCGCACGCTCGATTGCAGCACCGGATCGATGTTGGCGAGAAAAAGATAATCGCTGTCGAGATACTGCGGCGGGATCTGCGGATTGAAAGTCTCAAAGACGTTCAAGTCGGTCGAGAGCGTCTTGGCTTCGTTCATGTTCTCGCCGTACTCACCGCGCCAGAAAAATGTCTTCCCTTTCGCGCGCTGAAGTCCGCTGATATCGACACCGCGCTTCACCATCACCGCTTCATCTTCCGCAGTGAAGTCATCGCCGACGACGGCGACCACGCGCACATCCGTAAAAAAACTTGCCGCCAGTGAGAAGTAAGTGGCCGAGCCTCCCAGGCAACGGTCAACTTTCCCCGAAGGAGTTTTGATGCCATCGAATGCAACGGAACCGACTACGAGGATCGACATGCTTACGCGCCCGCCTTTTTCTGTCCGAGATATTTGTCCAGCAATAATCCAAGCTTCTCCCGCGTGCTCGCCGGGATCTTCGTGGGATCAGTCATGATGGCGTGCGCCAACGCCGATCCGCATTTGCAGCTTCGGGTCTTGGGCAGTACAGCGACGGCCTGCTTCAGCACTTTGGCGGCGTTGTCCGCATTCTGCATGATCACGGCAACGATCTGATCAACGGTCACATCTTCGTGTCCGGTATGCCAGCAATCGTAATCGGTGACCATCGCAAGTGTGGAGTAACAGATCTCCGCCTCGCGCGCCAACCGCGCTTCCTGAATATTGGTCATGCCGATCACATCCATGCCCCAGCTGCGGTAAACATTCGACTCTGCGCGCGTCGAGAACTGCGGACCTTCCATGCAGAGATAACTCCCGCCGAGTTTCCCAACGACGCCAACCTGCTTGCACGCCGATGCAAACGCTTTCGCTAACTCGCCACAGACTGGATCTGCCAACGACACGTGCGCGACGATGCCATCGCCGAAGAACGTGTCCACGCGATGCCGCGTGCGATCGAAAAATTGATCAGGAATGACGAAGTCCGTAGGCTTGTGCTCTTCCTTCAGCGAGCCCACCGCGGAAACAGAGAGGATGCGCTCCACGCCAAGCTGCTTGAATCCATAAATATTCGCGCAGAAATTTAGCTCCGTCGGCGAGATGCGGTGTCCCCGCCCGTGCCGCGATAAGAACGCAACCTTGCGTCCTTCAAGTGTGCCCAGAACGTACGCGTCAGACGGATCGCCGAAGGGTGTGGTCTGATTTATCTCTTTGATATCGGTCAGTCCGGGCATCGAGTACAAGCCGCTGCCACCGATGATTCCAATCTCTGCCTGCTGCAAAAGACGTGCTCCTGATGTGAATGATGAGAGATGACGAACTTGTGATTATACAGAATCACAGGAGACAATCCGGTCAGTGAAAAAGCGAAAGGTGCATGGCAAAGATGGGGGCAGCCACACGCATGCTGAGATTTCCGGCTTTCACTTTTGTGCCGCCTGCGCGTTCGGATTCAGCGAGCACGATCTTGCGCAATTTCGCTGCGGTATTCGCGTCAAAGCTTTCCATCACAAGGACTTCGTCGCCTACTGCCTCAACGTTGACCAAACCTTCCACAGTGTTCCACGTGGAACAATTTCCATTCTGGTCGCAATCTTTTCTAGTGCCGGTAGGGTATCTTTTGCGGACAGAAAGCCCATAAGCGTCCGCGAATTTCTGTGCTACCGCGGGCGAAGACCACCGAGAGACATACAAAACCGCGAGATCTGCGGTTGATGAAGGGACGGGCTTCTTTGTTGTCTTGTTGAAACCGGAGTAATACATACCGCCGCGCCATTCGGGAGACAACTCGCGCGCAGTTTTCTCGTCGGCAAATTGCTTGAGCAAGATGGCGACATCGAACTCACCAACGGAGCCTACATCGTAATGCTCGTAGTTGTTACCCAGCGCCGGCTTGAGATCGGGAAGTCGCAATTCCGGGAGGGGCTTTTTGTCCAGGTAGTCTCTGGGCGCGAGGATCTCATGGGTATTGCGCGGCGGATTGGCGAGCGCAGCTGAGTATGCGCGGTCTTTGCCACCGCTCTGGAGCAAAGCATTCACGAAACCGAGGCCGTCCTTGTAAGGAAAAGTCAGCGATTCGCGCAGCAACAGAGGAGCGCTGTCGAGGACGCTGGCGGTCTGCCCGGTTGTCATACTTTGTTGCATCATTTCGACAATTCCCGGCGCGTCGAGGAGAGTGCGCCCTGTGGGCGCGAGCATGTAGTCCACCAGCACGGCCATTCCCTGGCCTTCGACAAGCGCAGTGCGGGCGCTGATGATCTCGTCGATCTCAATCTCTGCGTTATCGGGGTCGGGAGAATTCTTGGCAGAATCGCGGACGACCTTCATCCAATTTTCAAGATCAACCTTCTGGTCCTGCAATGCATGCGTGAGTTCATGCGCCATCACCGGACGCTGCGCGTCGGCGGGGATCCAATCGAGCAAATGGATGGTCTTGAGCTTTGCGTCGTAGAATCCCGCAATCTGCTCGCGAAGGAGAGTGAGCATGAATGGACGCAGCTCGAATTTGTGTGGCAAGAGTCCGAATTTCTTCAGGACGAGTTCCGTACGCTCGAGCCGCTTCTGGTCTTCATCTTCGGCGAGCCGTTCCTCAACATACTTGGTCACTTGCTCCCGCGTAGCCATCTCCCGCTTCACCGATGACTTGATGGGCAGGCCAGTGTCATTGCTGGCAAACTGCAAGACCTCATCGATCGACTTAAAAAGTTCTTCCGCCTCTTTGGGCGAGATCCGGGTCTCAGCCGGCTTCTGTGACTTGGGAGCGTCTTGGACGGTGATGCCGATGTCGCCAGTGTCTTTGTCTTTTTCAGCTGGCTGCGCGGTTGGTGGAGTTGGGGTTGGAGCTTGCGACGGCTGGGTCTGGGCGTTGACGAAGAACGCGATGCAGAACAGAAACAGAAGAACGCGGCATGAGGTCTTCATTCAGTGATGGTACCGCGTTCTCTGGCGTCGCGCTTGACAACAGTAGGTGCAGGTCGTATTGGAGCGCCCTTCGATGCGCTTGGGGTGACAAGTCCAAGGCAAGGTCCCTCCGCTTCGCTGCGCTCCGGTCGGGATGACAGTCGTAGGCGCAAGCAATTTGCAGAGTGATAGGGGTCCTTCGCTACGCTCAGGATGACAAGAACACAGCCGAGGGCCCATTCGACTTCGCTCAGGGCAGGCTCTGTGCCACACGGATTGGGGACAAACGGCTAGCGGAGCAGTCCGAGTTTTTCCATCGGCCAGTAGATGAAGACGGCCTTGCCGGTGATGTAGCTATCATCCACGGGGCCGAAATCGCGGCTGTCATTGGACATGGAGCGATGGTCGCCGAGGACGAAGAATTCGCCTTCAGGGACGACGATCTCGGGATAGGAACGGAAATCAATGTACGCGGCGGGCACGTAGGTCTCCTGCAGGAGTTTGCCGTTAACGTAGACACGTCCCTTGTCGATGATGACGCGGTCACCGGAGACGGCGATCACGCGCTTTATATAGCTCTTCGAGGTATCGCGGGGATAGCGGAAGACGACGATGTCGCCGCGGTTGATGGCTTCCCATCGATAGACGAACTTATTGATGAAGATGCGTTCCTGGTCTTCGAGTCCGGGCAACATGCTGGTGCCCTCGACCTTTACTGGCTGGTAGAGAAAGATGATGAAGAAGACGGATATCCCGAGAGAGATGATGAGGTCTCGCATCCAAGCGCGCAGAACGAAGAGTTTGGACGGATTAGGTGTGTTGTCGGTTGGTTGAGACGTGGGTTCCATCGTTGTTCTGCTCTGATTATAGACGCATGGCAGCGAGAAATGGTTAGTTGGGGAGAAGCGGTAGTCAGTGGTCAGCGGTCAGTGTCGCGCCTCTGGCGCTCTGCCCGAATCGGTATGCTCTCCCACCGCTCACGCGGTGGGCTAGTCACTTTCGCCGCTAGCGCGGCTGAAATGCGAGCACCACTGAAAGCAATCATCATGCGGTAAAATGTGTGCAGGATAATCTAATGAAACGCACACTCAGCATCGGACTCATCAGCCTGATATCCATTGCCGGTTCGGCGCAGTGGGCCCAACCGAACGGGGTTCCCGCCTTCAATGCAAAGCCTCCTGCGAAGGGAACAAACCTCCCGCCAATCTTGGCAGGGGCGCAACTGGAGAACTTTCAACATCCAGCACAAGTGAAGGCCTACCAAGCTGCCGCGAAAATGCCGGGAGTCTTTCACCAGCTTCCCTGCTATTGCTACTGCGATCGGCACGCGGGACACAAGAGCCTGCGGACGTGCTTTGAATCCGAGCACGGCGCCAATTGTTCTACTTGCATGAAGGAAGCACTATTTGCCGAGCAACAAACCAAGTTGGGCAAAACTCCGGCACAGATACGCGCGGCCATCATTCGCGGCGACTTCGAAAAGATCGATTTGGTAAAGATGGACCGGTAAGGCGGTTTCTCGTCTCTGGTTGCTCGTTTCTCGAAGAGTCAACCCCATCAATGGTTCGTTTGTTCCGCACTGAAGGCCTGCGCCAGGCGAGAGCCGCCTGCGCTGCTCAGAGCTGTAAGGAAACTCCATCGGTATTTGTCCTAGTTGCGCTCTGGCGGTAAATGCCGTATAAATTGCGACTTACCTTTATTTGTGAATTGCCGGAAGGCGCTTTTCCACAAGCGTTTTTCAGCAAGTCAAATGCGCTAGCCCGGAAAGAGCTGCGGAATGAAAAAGAAAGTAACTCAAAAACTTAAAGTTTCATCTTCTAACGCACACAAATCAAAGAAGATAATGAAGTCTAAAGTGAACATAACTTCCTCTCGTTCCAAGGCTCCGGCGAAGCCGGTGGTCAAGGTAGATCCGCGTTTTACACAGGCTGTGCAAAACTACGAGGCCGGGTTGAAGGCCATGCAGACGCACAAGTTTGACCGCGCAAAGACTGCTTTTAACAAGGTTTTGGAAGGCCCCAGCTCAGAACTGGCGGATCGCGCGCGATTGCACCTGAACATATGTGACCAGCAACTTGCCCGCACTTCGACGTCGTTCAAGACACCTGAAGAGCATTATGACTACGCAGTGTCTCTGATGAATGGCGGGGACTACGATTCTGCCCGCACCCACCTTGAGAAGATCCTGAAGCAGTATCCGAATACGGATTACGTCTGGTACGGAATGGCTGTCCTGGATTGCTTGACGATGCGCATAGAGGATTGCCTGCGGAACCTGCAACAATCGGTGAAACTAAACGCGGCCAACCGGTTCCAGGCGCGCAACGATTCTGACTTCGCCAAGATGGCCGATGATCCCCGCTTCACTGAATTGCTTTATCCGGAACCCGTTGGACTCGAGGAAGTACTTCCAACGCAGGCAGCCTCGAAGTCGAACGGTAATTCCAAGAAGCGATAGACGAAACACCCGCCCTAGCAAAGCTAGGACGGGGCACCCGGGACGGATTAGACTTGGCCTGTGGCTCCTCTCGTAAATAATTCAACCCTCGATAAGATTGCGCGGCGACCACTGCGGGTAGTCGCTCTCGGCGGTGGCACCGGGCTTTCCACGCTGCTCAGAGGGTTGAAGAAATACGTAGTGGATCCAGGCGTATCGCGCATTGCACAGAACACCCATGCAATCGGCGACCTTGCGGCGATCGTAACCGTCACCGATGATGGCGGATCGAGCGGACGCTTGCGCAAGGAATTCAACATGCTTCCGCCGGGCGACATCCGCAATTGCCTGGTAGCGCTTTCCGAAGATGAAGCCCTGCTTTCACGTTTGTTCCAGTATCGCTTTTCCGGAGGCACGGGACTAAGCGGACATAGCTTTGGGAACCTGTTTGTCGCTGCGCTTTCAGAGGTGGTGGGAGACTTTGCGAAGGCGGTGCAGGAGGCGTCGCACATCCTGGCCTCGCGGGGGACGATCTTCCCTTCCACGACTTCCAACGTGGAACTTGATGGATGGATGGAAGACGGCTCGCGCGTGCGTGGCGAAACGAACATCACAGCCAGCGAAAAGCGGATCGTGGAACTGCGGATGGTGCCGTCGAATGCGCAGCCACTGCCGCAAACTCTGGAAGCAATCGCCAAGGCTGACCTCATCACCATAGGCCCGGGATCGTTATTCACCAGCCTTGTCCCGAACCTGCTGGTACGCGGAATTCCCGAGGCGATCGCGAATTCGCAAGCTACGAAAGTTTTCATATGCAATTTGATGATGCAGGCCAATGAGAGCCTCGGGTTGACGACTTCCGAGCACATTCTGGCGCTGAGAAAACACGCGCGGCGTAAGCTCTTCAATTTTGCGCTAGTCAATAACGCGCCGGTCTCACCTGAGCTTCTGCAAAAGTACCAGGAACAAGGCGTTGACCAGGTGGCATGCGACTGCGAGGCGATCGAAGCAATAGGCGTCAGATGTATTGCTGATAACTTCCTAGAAGAAGGTACGGTGGTCCGGCACAACACCCACAGGGTGGCCGAGCGGCTGCTGGAAATCGCTTATGCACCTTCTGACTTTCTAACTCCGGTATCGGCGTGTAAGAATTAGGCGCAAATGCCCGACAAGAAGAAAACCAATCCCACCAACTCCAATCAGAGATTCGCAATCGCGATCATGGCTGCGGGCAAAGGCACGCGGCTGAAGTCGAAGCGTCCGAAGGTGCTGCATGAGATCGGCGGCAGACCGTTACTGGAACATGTGATCCGCGCGGCGGCGCAAGTAGTTCCACCCAACGACATTTTTGCAATCATTGGGCATGAGGCCGAATCGGTCCGCGCGGCGGTGCAGCACACGGGCGCGGGTTTCGTGGTGCAGGCTGAACAGCACGGCACCGGACATGCGGTGATGTGCGCGCGTCCTGCATTGCAGAATTACGATCACGTTCTAGTGCTGTCGGGCGATGTGCCGTTGATTCGTCCGGAGACGATCCAACAACTGCGCGACTTTCATCTTCAGCAGCGCGCCTCCATGACGATCCTGACTGCATTGCCAGACGATCCCATAGGATATGGGCGAATCATCCGCAAGAGCCGAAACGGCGCTGACGTGAAGGCCATTGTTGAACAGAAGGCACTGAACAAGACGCAGGCGAAGACGAAAGAGATCAATTCCGGAATTTATGCATTTGCAACCGGAGATCTCTGGCAGCACATTGACCGGATCACCACGAACAACGCGCATGGCGAGTTCTACTTGACCGATATGGCGGCACTATTGGTGAAGGCGAAGAAGAAAGTTGTGGCGTTGCCGGCTGCAAACGTGATGGAAGTGTTGGGCGCGAACACGCTGGCCGAAATGGTGATGCTGGACGCGAACATGCGCCAGCAGAAGTGTGCGGCGCTGCTGGCGAGCGGCGTGACGATCTTCCGTCCGGAGACTTGCGTGATTGATTCGGAAGTGGAGATCGGGCCGGACACTGTCGTCGAACCATTCGTTCAGATATTGGGAAAGACGCGCATCGGGCAGGACTGCCGCATCCGGTCCTTCAGCGTCATTAAGGATTCCGAGATCGCTGACGGCGTGAACATCAAACCGGGATGCATCTTCGATGACGCGAAAGTTGCGCGAGGCGCGGTGATTGGGCCGTACTCGCATCTGAGGCCGGGGAGCGATATCGGCGAGAATGCGCATGTTGGAAATTTCGTCGAGACAAAGAAGACGCGGCTGGGTAAGGGATCGAAGGCCAACCATCTCACTTATCTTGGCGACGCCGAGATAGGCGAAGGCGTGAACGTGGGCGCGGGCACCATCACCTGCAACTACGATGGGGTGAACAAACATCTGACACGGATCGAGGACGGCGTCTTTGTGGGCAGTGATTCGACGCTGGTTGCGCCAGTGACAATCGGCAAGGGCGCGTATATTGGAGCGGCGTCATGCATCACCGACGATGTTCCGGCGGATTCGCTAGCGCTGGGGCGGTCAAAGCAAGTAGTGAAAGAGGGCTGGGCGAAAGCGAAGCGCGAAGCGAGAGCGGCGGGAAAGAAGTGAACAAACAAAAAAGGCTCGACATGATAGTCGCGCCCTCTGCCGCTATCGCTTAGCGCTTGTGGTATTCGAAGTGGTGCTGGCCATATTGTTGCCAGCGGCTTGCGTGGTGGTGCTGGCGGGCGTTTGCGGAAACGCCATAACACTGGCCAATGCAACAGTCAGCGCGAGGCCCATGAATTTCTTCATGCTTCTGTTTTACGTCAATGTTTTCCCCGGCTCCGTGTGTATTACTTCGACTCCCATTTCGCTGACCAGTTTGGTGAATTGAGCAGGAGTTCCAGTCAACAACGGAAAAGTGCCGAAATGCATGGGAATGATCGCCTTCGGACGCAGCAAGCGGCAAGCGTAACTGGCTTCACGCGGGCCCATGGTGTAGTGATCGCCGATGGGAATCATCGCAACGTCTGGCGCGTAGAGATCATGGATGATGCTCATATCGCCGAAGACATTGGTATCGCCGGCATGATAGATCTTGAGATTGTTCTCAAACTGTATGACGTAACCGCAAGCCTCGCCGCCATAAATGATCTGGCCGTCATCCTCGATTCCGCATGAGTGATCGGCGTGAACCATGGTGACGCGAATGTCGCCGACGGTTTGAGTGCCGCCTTTGTTCATCGGTGAGATCTGTTTTGCGCCTTTCTTCTGCATCCACATGCACAGTTCATAGATTCCAACGACAACAGGGTTGTGCTTGCGCGCGAGGGCGACGGCGTCTCCGATGTGGTCACCGTGTCCGTGGGTGCAGAGCATCACGTCTATCTTCTCGAATGTCTTTTGATCGTCCGGACACATGGGATTGCCCATGACCCAGGGATCGATAAGAATCGTCTTGCCGCCGGGCGTCTCGATGCGAAAAGTAGCGTGCCCCAGCCATGTGATCTTGACTCCATCCAGCTTTATGTTCATGTCGAAGCTCTTTCTGACTGCTATCGTAAGAGGCTTTCATTCTACGATGGCAGAATGCGCGCCAGAGTTTTTTGCGAAAAATATTGGCGCGACCAGCGCCTTCAATGTTTCAATAGAGCCACTTCCTTATGACAACCCCACAAACAGCCTCGCCATTGAAAGTGCTATTCAGCCGGGAGCAGATCGCGTCCCGGGTTGTTGAACTCGGAGCGCAGATCACAAAAGATTATGCTGGAGAATCCGTTGTTCTGGTGGGCGTGCTGAAAGGCGCCTGCTTGTTTCTGAGCGATCTTGCCCGAAACATAGCCTTGGATGCTTCGTTCGATTTCATCGCTGTCTCCAGCTATGGGTCAGGAAAGATGTCGAGCGGCGACGTGAAGCTGACCAAAGACGTTGATACTTCCCTGCAAGGCAAGAACGTGATCGTAGTGGAGGACATCCTCGACACCGGCTACACACTTACATACCTGACGAAACTGCTCCAGGCAGCACAACCGAAGTCGTTGAAGATTGCGGCGCTGCTGGACATGCCATCGCGCCGACTTCAGCCGATCCAGGCTGACTATTTCGGGTTCAAGATTCCGGATGAATTTGTTGTGGGATACGGCATGGACTTTGCCGAACAATATAGAAACCTGCCGGATATCTGCATCTTGCAGGAACCCGGGCACTAGCAGCACTTCTGTTGCGCACAAGATCACTTCGTTTTATTTAGCAAGAGGCCAACTTCGATAAGGAGTTGGCCTTCTTACTGTTCATGACGACCGGCAGCACCCCCGCTCAACGCAGAAATGTGCTTTACGCCATGTTACTGGGCACTAACATCTTGCTGGCAAGCTTGGTGACGGAACAGGCACGAGTGATCGAATCGCAAAAGATATTGATTAGGAACCTTTTTTTCGACACCACTCAACTCGCCGCACTTAAGATGCGGCTGGCGACGCATCGGTAAGAAACGCGCCCGCCCAGCAATAAGAAAGGCGCAATCGCTTGCGCCCTCTCGTTCCAAAACCAAGTTTGAGTTCACTTCTTCTTTAATCGCGACGCTTCAGTGTCGGGCGGTCGTCGTCAGTGGATTTTCCGTCCTTGCTATCACTGTCTTTTGGCTTGTCTGTCGAGGTACGACGTAATGTTGGCTTGCTGTCATCCTTGGCATCCTTGACCTTGCGGCGATTCTCGATGGACGCGAGCCGCGATTTCACGTCGTCAAATTCCGAGGTGGAGACCATGTACTGGTCTTTCGACGGAAGGACGGTTGCAATCTCCTTCTGCAACTGGCTAATGCGGTCGGGGGTTTGCGGATGGCTGGCAAAGGCCTTGGCTAACGTTCCCGGCTTCTTCTTCTCCTGAGCCTGGATCTTTTCGAAGAACGAGATCGAACCTTGCGGATCATATCCAGTGGCATACGAATATTGCATGCCAAGGTAATCGGCCTCGGCTTCAAAACCACGGGAGAAGCTCATGAACGTCAACGGAAGCCCGATCTGGGCCACGGACCGCGCGGCATAGCCCGCTCCGCCGCCAACAAAGATCAAAGGAATCGTGGCGATGTTCGCCCAATTGCTGCGTGTCTGCTGCTGCATGGCGTGCCTGGCGCAGACGTGCGCAATCTCGTGCGCCATTACTCCGGCGAGTTCATCTTCCTCGTCCGCCGCCAAAATGAGGCCCGAATTCACATAAAAAAATCCGCCGGGCAGGGCGAATGCATTGATCTCATCAGAGTCGATCACTTTAATGGTGAACGGGACCTTGGCATCAGAGTTGCGCACCAAGTTTTGTCCAATGCGGTTTACGTATTCGTTGACCACGGGATCCTGCACCAGCTTCACGCTTTGCTCAACCATCTGGGCGTACTGCTTGCCCATCTTGATCTCTGATTCGATCGAGTACCAGTTCCCGAGTCCGCGTTTGCCTACGTTGCGATTGCCGATTGCATCTACGTCGTCCTTACCGCCGGAATGCTTCCTCGTGCTCTCCTTGGTGTCCTGCGAGGTGGAATCCTGTGACGCGCTGGAATCCTGTGACGAGGCCGAATCCTGCTTCGCGGGAGTCGCTGGAGCCTGCTTCGGCGGATCATCGCCTGCGAAAGCGGCAGGCACAGACAGCAACGCGAAAAGAAGAAATCGGGAGATAAGACTGTTGGTGCGCGTTTTCATTTTGACCTCGGTGGCAAACCGTACAAAACTGTGGGCGATGTCGCCATTATAGACCCGTACGTGGCTGAGACTTCTGCAATCTACAACCCTAATCCCTTGAGGAAGTTTCGAGTTTCTGGCCCCTAACGGTTAGACGCGGTCTGAGCTGATTTGGTTCGACACTAGTTGGCAGTGGCTACTTGCGATTTGGCTACGGTGGGCGATGGCGTGTCGGGCGCTTTCCTGCTTGGTTTCTGGGAGTTACGGCGGGGCGCGAGAATCAGGATGTTGGTTGCCTGCCACTCGCCGCCTTTGGCTTCGTCCTGCTCTGCTGTGACGCGCACTTCAATGGCTCTGTCGAGGGAGTCGGCTGCGCGCTTATGCCGCTTGCTGGCGGGATAGTCATCGTCATACTCGACGACCGCGTTGGCGATGTTTGCCCGCCGGATCGCGCCATTTTTACCCTGCACGTATAGCCACTTGGCTTTCGATTTCCCGCTGGGCAATTGGACGATTCGTCCCTGAAACACGCCAGTGATGCTGCCGGCAGTAGCTGAAGTTATTAGCGTTAGGAGAATCGCAACAATCGTTAGCAGGCGAGAGTACCGCATAGAAATTGGATGCAGCCAATTGCGTCAGGGCTTGGCGTTCTTGTGTATTTCCACCGTTGACCAGGTCTTGTCCGC
>JAOAPL010000045.1 GCA_025462925.1 Acidobacteriaceae bacterium | reverse complement strand
AACGGAGGCAGCGGAGGACGTGACTCGAGGATTGGCTTTGTCTGCTCGACCATAAGGATCTCGTTCGAGAGTTTTATTTCGTGAGAACAGGTTTGTGAAAAGAGGAATGCGACGCAACATCGCACACGGCATAGGTCTGAGTCGCCAGATTCGCGAATCGTCGTGGATATTAAACAGTGGCAATTGCGAAAGAAAGCGCCATCCGACGCCATGTCTCACGCCAGAGTTGTAACAATTTAGGCGCTGTCCTACTCACGCACCGTCCTACTCACGAAGGATTCGATTTCGCCTTATCCGTGCAGATCCGTGTCATCCGTGAAATCCGTGGCAAGCTTTTGATTTTCCTCTGCGCCCTTAGCGTCCTTCGCGGTAAAACAAAAAGGGCGCTCATCTTGAGCGCCCTGACTACTTGCTACTGACTACTGCAACGGAAGCCCGTTACCGTTTTCTTCTTTCTCCTCTGGCGGGATCACCACAGCAGCGGCAACTTTGTCGCCGTCGTCGAGATGCAACAGCCGCACGCCCTGCGTGGAACGCCCAGCCTCGCGGATACTCGTCGTGTTGATGCGGATGATCTTACCGAACTGGCTGATCACCATGCATTCTGACGTTTCATCTACCAACATGATGGCTGAGACCTTTCCGTTCTTGGCCATGGTCTTCACATTAATCACGCCCTTGCCTCCGCGCGATTGCAACCTGTATTCGTCCACGTCCGTCCGCTTGCCGTAGCCCTGCTCGGTGACTGAGAGGATCAGCGAAGCTGTGTCTTCAGTCGCGTCTTCGTCCTTGCCGGATTTCTTCGTGCGCTCCTTCGGGGTGACTGCCATGCCGATGATGTAATCGCCTTTGTCCAAGTCCATTCCTCGAACGCCATACGCAGGACGACCCATCGAGCGCACATCCTCTTCTTCAAAGCGGATCGCCATCCCTTCATGCGACGCCAGGAACACGATCTGCTTCCCATCGGTCATCTTCACGCCCACGAGCTCGTCGTCCGTATCAATGCCGATAGCAATGATCCCGCGCGACATCACGTTGCTGAAATCCTTCAGCTCTGTCTTTTTCACTGTGCCGTTGCGAGTGGCGAAGAAGATGTGTTTCCCTTCTTCTTCCAGGTCGCGCACATTTAAGATTGTGCGCACCGTCTCGCCCGGCTGCAGATCAACCAGGTTTGCGATCGCTTTGCCTTTGCCCGCAGGCCCAATGTCCGGCACATCATAGACTTTCAGCCAGTACACACGGCCGGTGTTGGTGAAGATCAGTAAATACGCGTGTGTGGACGCGATGATCAGCTTCTCCACAAAATCCTCTTCGCGCGTGGTCATGCCTTTGCGTCCCGTTCCCCCGCGGCGCTGCTGCCGGTACGTGGAAACCAGCGTGCGCTTCATGTAGCCGGAGTGGGAGACCGTCACCGCAACCTGTTCGTCTTTGATTAAGTCTTCCAGCGTCAACTCTGCGGCTTCATCTAGGATTTGCGTGCGCCGCGCGTCCTTCGCTCCGCCGTATTCTTTCAGTACCGCTTCGAGCTCTTTTACGATCACGCCGCGCAGCTTCTTTTCTGAAGCCAAAATCGATTCATACTCTGCAATGCGGTCGCGGATTTCGTTCAGCTCGTTCAGGATCTCTTCCGTCGACAACCGCGTCAGACGATACAGTTGCAGATCGAGAATCGCGTCCGCCTGCTTCGCGCTGAGCTTGCCCGCCGACTCATCGCCGATTCGCGAAGCCATCGCTTTGTCCAACACCTTGAACTTAGCCGCGAGCAGCGAATCTTTTGCTTCCTGCCGCGAACCGCTGGCGCGGATCAGTTTGATCACCGCATCCAGATTGTCCAGCGCAAGTTTGTAGCCCTCTAAGAGATGTTCGCGTTCCCGCGCCTTCATCAATAAGAAGACTGTTCGTCTGCGCACCACGTCCACGCGATGATCGATGAAGTGCTGAATCGCCTGGATCAGCCCCATCTCTTTCGGCTGCTGGTTGACGACAGCCAGGAAGATCATGCTGAAGCTCTCTTGCATTGACGTGTGCTTGTATAGCTGGTTCAGCACGATCTGCGGCTCTGCCCCGCGCTTCAACTCGATAACGATCCGCATCCCGTCGCGGTCTGACTCGTCGCGGATGTCAGAGATTTCATCAATGATTTTGTTATTCACCAGGTCGGCAATGCGCTCGATCAGCCGCGCCTTGTTCACCTGGTAAGGGATCTCCGTCACCACGATCGACTGGCGCTCTTTCGCCATCTGCTCGATCGCCGCCTTCGACCTCATCATGAAACGACCGCGCCCGTTCGTGTAAGCCTGCTGGATCCCGCTCTTGCCGTTGATGTAGGCACCGGTCGGGAAGTCCGGCCCTTTAACGATTTTCAGAATGTCTTTCAGCGAAGTCGCCGGATTGTTCACCAACTCGATTGTCGCCGTGACAATCTCCGTCAGGTTGTGCGGCGGAATGTTCGTCGCCATACCCACTGCGATTCCATTCGATCCATTGATCAACAGATTCGGAATCCGCGTCGGCAGGACCGTCGGCTCGTGCGTGGTGTTGTCAAAGTTTTCGACAAAATCGACCGTGTCCTTGTCGATGTCCTGGAGCAGTTCCTCGGCAATGCGCGTGAGCCGCGCTTCCGTGTACCGATAAGCCGCCGGAGGATCGCCATCCACCGACCCAAAGTTTCCCTGACCATCGATCAGCGGATACCGCAGAGAGAACGGCTGCGCCATGCGCACCAGCGCGTCGTAAAGCGCGGCATCACCATGCGGATGGTATTTTCCTAACCCTTCACCGACTACCTTCGCGCACTTCACATGCTTCTTGTTGTGCAGCAATCCCATGTCGTGCATCGCGTAAAGAATGCGGCGATGCACCGGCTTCAATCCGTCGCGGATATCCGGCAGCGCGCGGCCAATGATCACCGACATGGAGTAGTCGAGATACGATCGGCGCATCTCGTCTTCCACATTGATAGGCACAATGTTCGCCGCGCCCGGCCCGCTAGGCGGATTGGTGCCGTCAGGATTATTCGGATCTAAAGGAAGTTGAGGGTTCTGTTCGTCAGCCATAGTTTAGCTTTCAGCTGTCAGCTCTCGGCCTTCAGCTTAGGACTCCTGAATACAAATTTTGTGGCTCAGTGTTCTCGCGTCCCACAATGCGTCTCGCGATTTGCTCATCCGCCCCTTGCGATTTACCTCACGCGCCTTGGCGGTTTTGCTTTGAAGGGGCACGGCTTCAGCCGTGCCGAAATGCACCAATTCTGGCGCGGCTTTAGCCGCTGAGGTGGACAAAAGGACGCACTCGCAAAAACCACATAAGACCTGTAATTACTGTCAGTTAGCCGCAAGGATAGCAACACAAATTATATCATATTTAGCCCTGTCGAAAGTCGCCCAATGCGGCCGTTTTGATCCGTGTCCATCCGTGAAATCCGTGGCGAGCTTTGGGTGGTGCACCGCCGCTTTTCGCGAGCGTTTTGGGTGGCGCAGGCCTTTAGGCCTGCATTAATTGCGCTTTAAGACGGGCTTCAGCCCCTGAGGTTTGAATCCAGCCCGCTGCCTCACATTCGAGGAGGGAGCTAACGTGGGAATCTTGTTTGTCAGCCACCGAACCGGGACCACGACCAAATAAAAAAGCCGTCACCCTGTTGGGCAACGGCTTTTCCTGACTACTATTACTGATTACTGACCAGCGCTTCCGTTAGCCGGCAATCTGAAATCCACGCCGCGATCGTTATTCGCTTTCGTCGTGGCTTTAACATCGACATCGTCCAGCGGATACCTTCTCATCCGTCCACCCGAGACGTCGACCAGTTCCTTGCCCACGATCGCGTAACTCTGTAGCTCTTTGCGCGATCCATCGCGGAAAACCACCAGCGTCGTCGGACCACTTTCTTCAGGCACAGGTGCGGACACAGCTGCAGAAGCCGGTGGCGGCGCGCCGCCGGCAGCTAATGCGGCCCGCGGATCGTTCGTCCCATCGTGTACTCCGCGATCATCGATCACGATGACCGTTGGAGTCTGCGGCCCTTGCGGCACCACCGATTGCTGTACAGGAGCGCCGTTTACATACTGGCTCTGATCGTACGCATTGGGATCGTAAGCATCCGGGTCATAAGCATTCCCATCGAATTCCGAATAGTCATAAGGGGAAACGTAAACGGGCCATATTCCCCCGAAGCCGAAACCTCGCCCCCGGCCAAAGAACCTGCCGTTCCCACGATCGAACCGGTTTCCATGATTGAATCCGTTTCGATTGAATCCGTTTCCATTGAACCTGGGCTCGAATCCCCGTGGAACCGGCGTCAGTGATGTAGCGCTCGCTGGAATGCCTGGCGGATTCCTGAAACCATGTCCCGGAGCCAGCGATGTCGCCGACGACGGAATTCCATGCGCCATTACCCCTCCCGACACTACCCCCCTCTGCGCAAACGCGGAAGAAGCAATCAACGTCAGGATTGATACAAAGAAGAAATTGCGAAGCGAACTCGTAAGTAAAAATCTGTGGTTCACAGTCATAATGACACCCCCAAACCAACAGCACTCAGAACAGTTGCGTTACCGTCCAGCGCTCGCCAATCCTGGGCACGAATCACCAGCGCAGCATCGTCTTAGACCTTACAACAAAGTATTAAGTGCTAAATGCTAACTCTGGCATCTATACAATTGATTAGATGAACAAGATAAACGTCGCAGAAAAATTCGCCCTATTCGCCGACCACTGGAATCCGCGTATCATCGGCGAGCTGAATGACTCCCACGTAAAAGTCGTCAAACTCAAGGGCGAATTCATCTGGCACCATCATGACAATGAGGACGAACTATTCTTCGTCGTGAAGGGCACGCTGCACATGTGGGTACGCGACCCGCAGCATCCGAGCGCTGCGGACTTCAACAAAACAACCGCCACCATCTCCGAGCGCGAAATCGTTCTCCGACCCGGCGAGTTCATCATCGTCCCGCGCGGCACCGAACACCTTCCCAAAGCCGACCCTGATGAAAACAATGGCGAGTGCCACATCATCCTGCTCGAACCCAAGACCACGCTCAATACCGGCAATGTCACCAACGAGCGCACCGTAGCTGAGCTCCAGCATTTATAAAACAGCGTAGCGGAGGCCAGCCTTGAACTTCGCCTTCGTTGTGATCCGTGTAAATCCGTGTCATCCGTGAAATCCGTGGCAAGCTTTTGCCTTGCTCCGTGGTTAGTCCGCCTTCATCAACAACCTAAACGCCCCCGGCACCGCGCTGATCTTCGCCGGCAATCCCCCCAGGAATTCTCCATCAGCTTGCACATAAGCGCTGCTGTTAGGGTCTTTGATTCTGCACATCACTTCTTTAGCATTCACTAACTCGATCCCCGGCACCGGCCCACTCTGTCGCGCCAATATTCGTGCGAAATACGCTGCGTGAAGCGCGCGGTTCCGGGTCCGCGTCAGCACCAGGCGAAGATCATCCCGTTCCAGCGCCGCCTCATGCGCGAATTTTCCCATCAGCCCGGGAAATGTCGTGACCCTCACCGCCGCCACAGCGAAAGTCGAAATCGTTTTCCGTTCATCGCTCGCGGCATCCACATACTCCGCTTCCAACTCTTGATACGGATGCAAAAAAGCCAGCTTGAACATCTCCACGTTGTATGCCATCTGTCCAAATCGGTTCTTCGCCGACGCGCTCACCCGATAGATCATCTCCGCATCTGCGCCCACTCCCGCCATCACCGTGAAGTAGCGATGCTGTTCGCTGCCGTCCTTCTTTGACCGATAATCCACCCGACCCGCCGCGATCCGTCGCGCCGCAAAACTCATTTGTTTGCGGATCGCCGCCTGCGGATCGTTTGGGATGCCGAGGTCGTATGCCAGCACATTCCCAGTTCCCAGCGGCACAATGCCCAGCGGCACCTCGCCTCCCGACGCCACCATCCCTTGCAGCACGTCGTTCACTGTGCCATCGCCGCCGCAGGCAAACACCACATCGTGTCCCGCGCGGATCGCCTCTTGCGCCTGCGCCCCCGCCGACCCGGCACCATCCGTCGGCACCAGCGTCGACTCCACCCCCGCCGCGCGCAACGATTCCGCAGCCGCTTCAATCTTGTGAAGCCGCAGGTGGTAGTCCTTTCCCGACGACGGGTTATAGATCAGTGCAGCTTTACGCATTTTTATTGTTTTTTATCCCGAGCGAAGCGGCGGGAGCCCTGCCACTCTGCAAACCCGCATGCATCGAGTCCGAATCACCCGCACCTTCGTGCCCTTCGTGAAACCTTTGTGCCCTTCGTGTGCTCAGGTTTGAGGCTCGCGACTAGCGATTTCAGCCGCGATATCAACTTAGGTTTGGTTTATCCGTCTTTATCCTTCCTTTGTCCGCGGTTAAGCACTTGCTGTTGCTTTCGCACCAGAACCACTCAATATCGCAAGAAGCCCCTGCATTAGCAATACGTTTGTAGCTGTCCCAAGTTGACGTTTGTAAAAACGGCTTCTCAGGTCTATATTCCTCCATGTCTAAGGTATGTACCTCTCCCTACCTACTGACCAATTTTCTCCGCGGGCCCTCGGATTCAAAAATAAAAATTTCGCAGGAGCGTAGTACATGAGAAGTATGCACCGCTTTTTCGCACTGGTTTTGCTGGTTGCATTTGCGACAGTCAGTGGCTTTTCCCAGAAATCTGACGATGAGATTTCCGGAGACCTATCCAACGCACATACCCGATCTACTACCGTGACTCCGCGCGGTCATTTGAACGGCGAAGGCCATGCTCGATTCGGGATCTTCGGCATCGATTCTCTCGCCAACTTCAACGGACAGTACTTCACCGACGGCTTCGATTCCAACGGCAACGCCAACCGACATTGGTACACCAACACTGCGGGTAATCCACCGCAACTCGGCGGAGCCACCGTCATAAATGCTCCCATCGTCCCGGTCTCGCTGGATCTGTTGAACTTCGACGGCACCCTCCGTTTCCACTATGACGTGACTCCGTTCGTTCAGCCCACGCTCGATTCCCCCGTCTTCGCCGTTGCAAATTACAGCAGCAGCAATGTCCCCACACAGTTCACAGATGCAGTTCAACGTGCCGAATACAACAAGAGCGCCAAGGCTGACTGGCACACTCTCTTGAATCCCAGCGTTAAGACCAGCAGGACCATTCGTGTCCCGCGGGGCAAATACGCTTTCTCGTTGTTGCCGGGCGGGGTATGCTGCCGCTACGTTCTCGTTAACTCCGACACTTTCGTGAATCTCCTGTTTCCTGCCGCACTGGATTCCAGCACTCCCATCGGCGCCGCCGAGCTTGCGGGTGACATTACTACGAAGGACATCTCCACTTTCCTCTTTCCCAACACCTTCCTCTACGTCGGAACCACTGCCAACTGCTGCATCCTCGGCTTCCACTCCTACGATTTCGAATTCGGAGACGCCAGCAATGGATTCGCCGAACGACGCTTCGTCATGAACTACTCCAGTTGGATCAGCCCCGGTATCTTCGGCGGCGGATTTGCTGATGTCACCGCTCACAGCCACGAGATAGCGGAAACGTTCAACGATCCTTTCGTCGCCAGCGATGGGATACACAACATTACGCCCTGGTGGCGATCACCTAACGGCAATTGCCAGAACAATCTCGAAGATGGTGACGTGATCGAAAGCCTGGTGAACGCCGTCTATCCCATCACTTTGCCCACCGGAGGACACCCGTTCACATACCATCCGCAGAACGAAGCGCTTCTGCAATGGTTCGAATTCGAGAGCCCATCCAGCGCGCTCGGCGGTGCTTACAGCTATCCAAATACCGCTGTGCTCACCGCGCCTTCTGCTCCGCAAAACGCAGGCTGCGCACCGTAAACCTCGTTCAAAGAGACGAAAAATGGGCACCCACTTCGGGTGCCCTTTTTTATTTGCCTGAAACTATTTCGCTTGACTGTCCCTGATGAGCACGATGTCAGAGTCAATATGCCCACGGATGATGCCGATCTTCTTCCCGTCTGGAGAGAAGTGGAACTCGGCGATATTCTCCGTCTTGAACTTCGTGATTTGACGTCCCGGGCCGCCGGCTATGGGATAGAGCCAGATATTGTCCGCGCCATTACTGTGCACCGCATA
>JAOAPL010000044.1 GCA_025462925.1 Acidobacteriaceae bacterium | reverse complement strand
GTCCCATTTGCAGTCGCGACTCAGGAGTGAGCCACAGTTCCCCTGGTATTGGCCCCGCATCCGGTGCGGCTGATCCGACTGAGCCGACGTTCTACAAAGTGCAATTGCATTACCAAATCCTGCTTACTGCGGGACGCTGCCGAACTTCGTAAACCGCTAATTTGATTGAGCGTGATATCTCATTGCGACGATATCGCCAGCGCGCAAACCAGCCGCTCCGGTCAAGTGTGTATCCGATTGCCACACCTGTGCAGGATGATTCCAACACACATCGACCCGTTATCAAATGGAACCACGCAAGATATTAACGAGTTCAGACGTGATCAGTTTCTCTTACGATTTTCCGAAAAAGCAGTTCCAGTGGATTGACCTCATCGAGTGTCTCCCGAATTGGTACCGTCCCGCTACTCGAACAAAAAAGGAGCCCTCAAAAATGAATTCTTGGAAGCGAATGAGCAAGGATATGGTCCGCATTTTTTTTACTCAAAACCAGCACATTGCGATTGTGACAGGAAAGAGACGGAGCCGGTGTGCCGAGATCGAACTGGTGGAAGTCACGCAAACTCCACGGATTCCGGTGCTCGCCATACAATGCCAATGCAATCACATCTCCGAACACGCTGGTTACTCTGGGTACGAAAACTATTGTCTCGTAAAGCCGGTCTTCGCCGGGTCCCTACGACCCTACATCTCATTGCTCCATCGCGAAGGTACTGAGGTGGTCAAAGTGGAAGCACTCCCGGCAGCGGTGCTTGCGAAAACCGCGCCTCCGGGAGTTCTCGCCAGCGCGACAGGCTTCTCCCAAAATTATTCTCTCGACGAAGCTTTCAACGATGCGCTGCAGAAGCTGGGATTAGCTCCATCGCCCGATTCTAAGCAGGAGGCGAGTGTTGTCGATGTGGTCTCCATGGGCGCCGTATATGGCGGATTCTCTGGTTACAGCCGCATGTTCGTAAGAGTGGAGCAGTCCAGCATTTTGGGGCGGCACAAGAAACAAATTGCAAAGGCTACACCGGTTCAGAAAACGAACTCGAGAAGAAATAGGGCAGTGTGATGCTCGTCTAGGGTACCTGAATCAGCAACTTTCATTATTGACAATTTGTGTCACTCAACATACGATTCGCGGAACTCTGAAATTCTCGCTTTCTGCCGGAAGCCAAAGCATTTAACGCCTCTGGACGCAGTCTGCTGTCGCGGTTCAACAAATCTGAAGAACGGTAGGTGTACCGGGGTATGTCGCAGCGTCTAGGCGACCTTTTGGTCAAAGAAAAGGTCATTTCACCGGAACAGTTAGAACAAGCGCTAAAGACGCAGAAAGATGCCGGGGGAAAAGACCGCCTCGGCTCTGTCCTGGTGAAGCTCGGCTTCCTTTCTGACGATGACGTCACTAACTTTCTTTCTCGCCAATATGGCGTTCCTGCCATCAACCTGCAATTTTTTGAGATCGATCACGCCGTCGTAAAACTGATTCCTCAAGATACTGCTAAGCGCTATCAGATACTTCCACTGAGCCGTGTCGGTGCGGCGTTGACCATTGCCATGGTTGACCCCACCAATGTGTTCGCAATGGATGACATCAAGTTTATGACCGGTTTCAATATTGAGCCGGTCGTAGCCTCTGAAGCCGCGATCATGGACGGCATCGATCGCGCATACAACTCCGGCAAGGAAGAAGAAAATTTAGAAAACATAATGGCCTCCATGGGCGAGGAGACCGATATTGAGGTCCAGTCCGAAGAGGCTGAAGCGACTCTCGCGGAATTGGAGAAAGGCGCCGATGAAGCGCCCATCGTAAAGCTGGTCAATCTCATCCTCACCGATGCTGTAAAGCGTGGTGCCAGCGACATCCACATTGAGCCCTACGAAAAGGAATACCGCGTCCGCTTCCGCATTGATGGCATGTTGCAGAACATCATGAGCCCACCACTCAAGTTGAAAGACGCCATCACTTCGCGCATCAAGATCATGTCCCGATTGGACATCAGCGAAAAGCGTCTCCCGCAAGACGGTCGCATCATGCTGAAGATGGTCCTGAACGGCAAGAAGAAGCAGCTGGATTACCGCGTTAGCTGCCTTCCAGTGCTGTGGGGCGAGAAGATCGTCATGCGATTGCTGGATAAAGAGAACCTTCGTCTCGACATGACCAAGCTCGGCTTCGAGCCGGAATCGCTCGAGAGATTTCACAGCGCCATCATCAAGCCATTCGGCATGGTGCTAGTCACCGGACCTACGGGATCCGGCAAGACGAACACTCTTTACTCCGCCATCTCCACACTGAACAAGCCCGACACCAACATCATGACCGCGGAAGATCCGGTTGAGTTTCAACTTGCCGGCGTCAACCAGGTGCAGATGAAGGAAGCCATCGGCCTGAATTTCGCCGCCGCACTACGATCATTTTTACGGCAAGACCCAAACATCATCCTGGTGGGAGAGATTCGCGACTTCGAAACGGCGGAAATCGCCATCAAGGCCTCGCTCACCGGACACATGGTGCTCTCAACGCTGCACACAAACGGCGCGCCTGAAACCATCAGCCGCTTGATGAACATGGGCATTGAACCGTTCCTGGTCGCGACGGCCGTCCATCTTATCGTTGCTCAACGCCTGATCCGGCGCATCTGCTCGAACTGTATCGAAGACGAAGAGCTTCCGTACAAGACGTTGATCGAAGCCGGATTCACTCCGGAAGAAGCCAAGACCGTGAAGCCGAAAAAAGGCAAGGGTTGCGAGAAGTGCAACGGATCCGGATGCAAAGGACGCGCCGGACTCTATGAAGTCATGGCCCTCGATGATGAGCTGCGCGAACTGATCCTGGTGGGCGCATCGTCACTTGAGCTGAAGAAGAAGGCCATTGATAACGGCATGATCACGCTTCGCCGCAGCGGCTTGAGAAAAGTCATGGACGGCGCAGCATCGGTAGAAGAAGTTATCCGCGAAACCATTAACAGCTAGCAGCCGCACTTCATTGTGCGCAATAGGGAAGGCACGCAGGTATGAACGTTACGTTAAGCGATCTGCTGAAGAAAATGCTCGAAATGGGCGGCAGTGATCTTCACATCACCACGAATTCTCCACCGCAGATTCGGGTCCACGGTCACTTGCACCCGCTTGATATGCCTCCTCTGCAGCCCGCCGAAACCAAGCAACTCGGTTACAGCGTGCTGACTGACGCTCAGAAGCACCGTTTTGAAGAAAGCCTGGAACTCGATTTTTCGTTTGGCCTCAAAGGACTGGCCCGCTTCCGCGGTAATCTCTTCAATCAGCGCGGAGCCACAGGCGGAGTCTTCCGCGTAATCCCTTTTGAGATTAAGTCATTCCAACAGCTGAATCTTCCTCCGATCATCTCCAAGCTGTGCGATAGACCGCGCGGCCT
>JAOAPL010000028.1 GCA_025462925.1 Acidobacteriaceae bacterium | reverse complement strand
CAGAGAATCGCGAAGAAGCACGTCTTCATCCTGAATTCCTCCATGGGGGTTCGCATCGAGCAAGCTACGCTGTTGGAGAATTAAAGTCACATTAACTTTCATTTAGGTTCGTTCGGCGCAACTGCGCCCCACGCGAGCCGACTCGATTCGGAGAAGCACGCGAGCTCCATATCGTGCCACCGAATACAACCAACTCCAGCTCAGACGCACTGATTCGCCTTGTTAGACCATTCGAGCTGGATCGTGTAGCCGCCCAGGGTGCGGGTTTGCCAGGCGCAGATGTCGCCGATTTCGCCGTTGTCGTCGTCGTACCACCCTTGGCCGGGGATGGGATCGGTGATGGCTTCGCACAGCTCGTGAGAAGTAGTGGAGGTGAGGGCATCGAAGGCGGCGATGCCGCCAAGGCAGCCGGTACAGTTCGGGTACGGCATGACGGCGTAGAAAATGCTGTTGTTGATGGCGTCGTGATAGCCGCAGAAGACTTGGCAGGACGCGCTGCCGCCCTGGGTTACCGTAACTCCGGGCGGCAAGAAAAGGAAATAGAGGGTGTTCGGCGTCGAAGCCGGCAACGTGCCCGCGGAGATTTCCTGCTGCAGTAAATTTTGAATTTCGGAGTCGTCGACCGTTTTTCCCGGAGCCGGAGTCGTGAGTGTGAGCGTGCCAATCAGCGAGCCGTGGGCGATCTTTTTGTTTGCGACGCTGTATTCGGCGAGTTGGTCGAGTAGTTGACTGCTGAGAATGAAGTCGAAGAATTCATTGACCTGCGTGACGAAGGAGCTCTCTGGCGCGGTGTTCCAGGCAGCGCCCCAGAAAATGGTGAACACTTCCACCGAGGTGAGCAAAGGGCCATTGCGGTAGGTGAGTTTCGCCGGAACTTGCGGCGCGGCTGCTTTGGCTACGCCGGGGTGGAGAGGAACGATTCGGATAGGGCGGGACAGCTCGGACGGATCAGTTTTTGGCGTTTTCTGAGTTTTTGGGCGCGGCTTCGACGGCATCGTGGGCTCCTCGGGACTGAAGGGCTGAGGGCAGAAAAGTTAGCGGAGGGCAGAAGAAAAGTAAATGGGACCACGGGCGGAAATTATGAACCGGTTTGCTTTGACCGAGCGCGCAGAGCAAGTCAACGTGCCTGGATTTCGGTGGGGTCACCGGTGTGGTGATCGGAGATTTGGAAACGGAGGAAGGCGTAGATGGCTCGGAGAGCTTCCGAGTTGGCAGTGGAAATTTGAATTTTCGCGCCACTGCCGGTGTCATGGTAGCGATAGCGGATTTGGCCGCGAAGCTTGGCCATGGTAGCGGCGCCAGGAGGTGTCGTGTCATGGATGAGCATCGGAACGTCGAAGTCGCCCGCCGCAAAACGTTTGACGATATGCGCTAGGTGCATGCGAATTTCGTCGCGGGTGGCGGAGTCTTTGGGATCGTTGGCAGAGACGTCGATAACGCCGCCCGTTTCGTAAAGGCGGAAATGATGGGTGGTGGTTTCGTGCGAGAAGCCCATCGCACGGTCACCGCGCGAGGTGACGCCGTCGTGGTGGGAGGGCGGCTGCGCTGGCGCGGGCGACTGCCGAGCGGTTAACCCCACGGGAATCAGGCAAAGAGTTGCGGAGAGTAAGCTGCGCGCGTTTCGCATGGACCGGTTAGACGGATGGAACGAAAAGAAGAGTTTCGGTGACGGCCATTCCCACCCATTAAAGCTTGCAAATCACAGAAAACGAACTACTTAGACTGCAAGCCCGCCACCCCACTGAGCCTGCTAAAAAGTGGCTATTGCGATACTGTCCTGAAGTTACGCTGGACTTCCGACCAGTAGTTTTTTGGGACTCGCCACGCGTACTCTGAAGGGGACGACAGAACCCCATTTCCAGCACCGTGGGAGAGTGAATTGTTCTGCGATCGCTGTGGCCTGAATTTTCTACCGAAGCAATCAGTGTGCACGCGCTGCCATACGGCGGCGACGCGGCACTGGTTTCAATTGATGAGCTTGATGACGTTGCTGCTCGCGGTGGCCTGCAACGCAATGGTGGCATTGCTGTTGTTACCGCGGCTGAAGACCGCCGGCCATTCGCGATTCTTCCAAGGGTGGATCTGGTTTGACCACAAAGCAGCCCTCTACGGCTGGGTTCCCATCGCGGCGGGATTGCTGGCCTGGGATTACCTGGTGTGGAAAGAAGCGCGACCGAAGGTCCGCGGATGGTTCACACGGAAACTGCTAACACTTTCATTGGCGGCGGGCGTGGCGCCGATTTTGCCATGGTGGATTCCGGCCGCGCCCCCGGGGCAGTTTCTCTCCATGATCGGGAGATACCCGGGGCTGCCGGTGCTGCTAGCATGGGGAGTAGTCTTAGTAGTGCTGGTGCTGCTGTGTGCGGACGCCGAATCGCGGGACTACCTGCTCGGACATGGAAAAGTGCTGAGCGTGGTAAGCACCAGCCTGTTGCTGATAGTGCTGACGATGACGATGCTAGGTTGGGCGATCAGCTCGTAGCGTCATTTCCCTAATTACAATCGTAATCTGTTAAGCGACCGCTCATCCCGAAGTGCGGCGGAGTACGGCCTCACTTCGCGAAAGCAACGAAAGCGGGGCTAGGCCCATCCCACAAAATGTCTACGGAATATTGCACGCGAGAGAGTTACACGCCTTTCCTCATTGCGTACAGGGAACACTGTATACGATTTTACTTGCATGAACGAAGCGGTTAAGTTTCAAATGTGGGCGGTGCAATTGGCGTTTTCCCCGAACGTCAACGAATCTTTCGGGGCTCTCAAGGCTCTTCTGCTTAACCGTGGTTACCGCGTGACAGGAATGGCGCGGGGCAGGGCGAGTTTGCGTCCGGAGATTCAGGAGCGAAGATCAATGGGTTTTAAGATTTTGATTGTGGACGACCACGAGGTGGTGCGCCAGGGTATCCGAACGATTTTGCGGGCGCGGCCGCAGTGGGAAGTCACCGGAGAAGCCGTAAACGGGAAGGACGCAATCGAAAAGGCGAGGAGTCTCGATCCGGACGTGATCATCATGGACATTACCATGCCGGAGATGAGCGGAATTGAGGCGACGCGGGAAATTTCCAAACTGAAACTGCGCGCGGCGGTGCTGGTGTTCACCATGCACGAGTCAAAAAACCTGGCGACAACAGTGCAAGAGGCGGGAGCGCGCGGATTCGTTCTAAAATCACATGCGGCCAGGGATTTGCTGGATGCGCTGGAAGCCCTGTTGGGCGGCGGGACATTCTTTGGAGAGGACGCCGGTAAGGCCGCGAAGTCAAAAGCAGAATCGGGCAAGCCCGGTTTGAATTTCCGATTGAGTTTGCGGTTGGGATTGGCGAGCTAGAGCCCGGCGAGACTCGCGGATTTCGCAGTAGCGTCCAGCGCTGCGCTTAAGTCAGCAAACAATTTATCTAAGACTTCTAAGATTAAGGTCGGTTACTAAGCTCCTTGAGGACGGCGCAGAGCGGACGACGAGCGGTTGTGCGTTGACTTAACCTGTGGAGACCAAGGCAAGCGAAGTGGAAGAGGAAAACCGTCCCAGCCCTACCGCCTCGATTTTCTCGAGGGGGTATCG
Source organism: Acidobacteriaceae bacterium (assembly GCA_025462925.1). Lineage (GTDB taxonomy): Bacteria > Acidobacteriota > Terriglobia > Terriglobales > Acidobacteriaceae > JAICLA01. The sequence continues at coordinate 1,810 of JAOAPL010000028.1, read as the reverse complement.
GCTTCCCCCTTCTACCTCGATTTAGCGGAGCTTAGTAACCCGCAAGGCGATACTCCCACGAGGCATCTTCAGTGACCATACGAGAAGATTTGTAGCAGCATCCACAATGATGCTGTAGCGGGAGCGTTGCGAGCTATTGAGGTTTTGGCCCTCGTTCCCGAACGCGCTGCGTGCTCTTTATTAACGAGACGGGCGCTTAACGTCCGCCGCTGATGCCGCGGCTGCGGCAGCCTTCTGGGGAACCTTGTCGCTTTGCGAATGTGTTGCGGCGTGGCCATTGACGCCGCTTGATGTGGCGCTAGATGCCGCGCTCGAACTGCCGGGTAGCGCGATGTCTAGCTTCTTGCGCAGCGCGGTTTCGAGCTTGTCGCGAATGTCTTTGTTTTCCTTCAGGAAAACACGGGCGTTCTCGCGGCCTTGGCCCATGCGCTCGCCAGCGTAGCTGATCCAAGTGCCGCTCTTCTCCAGCAAGCCCTTTTCGACGCCTAGATCGATCAGATCGCCTTCGCGAGAGATGCCTTCGCCGTAGAGGATGTCGAATTCCGCCTCGCGGAAGGGCGCGGCGACTTTGTTCTTTACGACTTTGCCGCGAGTGCGCGAGCCAATGACACGGTCGCCTTCCTTGATGGCTTGAATGCGCCGGATATCCAAGCGAATCGAAGCGTAGAACTTCAGGGCGCGGCCGCCAGTAGTAGTTTCCGGGTTGCCGAACATCACGCCGATCTTTTCGCGGATCTGGTTGATGAAGATGAGGCATGTGCGCGACTTGGAGACGATGGCGGTGAGCTTGCGCAGCGCTTGCGACATTAGGCGTGCTTGCAGACCCATTTGCGGGTCGCCCATGTCGCCTTCTAGCTCGGCCTTGGGCACGAGCGCGGCGACAGAGTCGACCACGACGATATCGACAGCGTTGGAGCGGATAAGTTCTTGCGCGATCTCAAGGGCCTGTTCGCCGTTATCGGGCTGCGACACGAGAAGATTGTCGACATCAACGCCGAGCTTCCGGGCGTAAATGGGGTCCAGGGCGTGCTCCGCGTCGATGAACGCGGCCGTGCCGCCAAGCTTTTGCGCTTCAGCGATGACGTGCAGCGTCATGGTGGTCTTGCCGCCGGATTCCGGGCCATAGACCTCGACAACGCGTCCGCGGGGGAAGCCGCCTACACCGAGTGCGGCATCGAGCGAAAGGCAGCCAGTGGGAATCACGCTCACAGGGACCAGCACATCGCGGCTGCCCAGGCGCATGATGGAGCCCTTGCCGTAAGACTTCTCGATTACCGCTATCGCCGTTTCCAACTGTTTTAGTTTGTCGTCTGCCATTTCACACCTCAGTGGAGGAAAGTAGGGAACCCTTGCTACACGACCGAAAGGCACGGCTTGGCGCCGGGAAAGCGCCGAGCTGTTGGCCGGTTACATAATGGAAGCGGTAGATTACCATTTCGTTTATGTAGCTGCCAAGCTTTTCTGGCGACCTCATGGATGCACTCAGGATGACAGGTTTCCGTTTTGGGGCAAGAGGTCATGTCAAGCACCTGTTGAAATCGCGGAGAGGAAAATAGCACAGGGGCGAACAAAAAGCAAACACTATTTCAGTCCCTCGCAAATGCTTCATGGCCGTTGACCACCAGGCGTTACGGCGCGGGGTAGGTGTAGAAGCCGCGGGAGGATTTGCGGCCGAGCCAGCCGGCGGCTACGTATTTCTTTAGCAGCGGACAGGCGCGGTATTTGGGGTCGCCTAGGCCTTCGTGGAGGACGTGCATGATGTCGACGCAGACGTCCAGGCCAATGAAGTCAGCCAGTTCCAGCGGGCCCA
>JAOAPL010000021.1 GCA_025462925.1 Acidobacteriaceae bacterium | reverse complement strand
TTCGCGGCTTTACGCAAGATGACGCGCACATCTTCTGCACTCCCGAGCAGATTGAAAACGAGGTGATCGGCTGCATCGATTTTGCGTTGGCGGTGCTGAACACCTATGGCTTCAAGGAGTATCAGGTTGAGCTTTCGATCTGGGACCCGAACGACCGCGGGAAATATATCGGCGGCGAAGAGAAGTGGACCCAGGCAATCAATTCGCTGGAGAGCGCATTAAAGCGTAAGGAGATTCCGTACAAGACGATTCCTGGCGAAGCGGCATTCTATGGGCCGAAGATCGACGTGAAGCTGGTGGATGCGATCGGGCGATTGTGGCAGCTCTCCACCGTGCAATTCGATTTCACTTTACCGGAGCGGTTCGGGTTGGAGTATGTCGGCGAGGATGGTCAGAGGCATCAGCCGGTGATGGTGCATCGCGCGCTGTATGGGTCGATCGAGCGTTTCTTCGGCGTGCTGATAGAGCACTATGCGGGCGCGTTCCCGGTATGGCTGTCGCCGGTGCAGGTGGCGATGATCCCTATCGCCGAGCGTCATGCGGATTACGCGAACAAAGTGGCGGAGCAGTTGAGGGCCGTCGGTGTGCGTGTGCATGTGGATGCACGAGCGGAAAAGATGAATGCGAAGATCCGCGAGCATGCTTTGCAGAAGGTGCCGTTCCTGCTGGTGGCCGGGGATAAAGAGCAGGCAGAAAACGTGGTGAGCGTGCGAACTCGGGGCAAAGGCGATGAGGGGTCGATTCCGGTGAGCGAGTTTGTGGAGCGGATCGTGAAGTTGATTGAGACGAAAGCGGCGGAAATCTAGGCTTTTTATAGTTGGGATAAGGCTGCCGTCCCAACGGGACTCGGGGTTATGGTGATCGCCTACCCGCCACTACCGTAGCGGGCTAAACCTATTCCGCGCCTTCGGCGCTTGAGCAATCTTTCGCGCTGTGGGGGGAATTGTTCCAATTGCGGGATTCCCGCGCAGTGGGGAACTTTCGGATTGCGGGATCCCATTGTGTCGTTACCTCAGGGGCTAAAGCCCTCTTTATTAAACGCAAGAGATTGCAGGGCTGAAGCCCTGCGCCACCCGATTGGAGTTTGGCCCTGGGCACCCGATTGTAGATCGGCGCTACGCCCCCGATTTAGGTTTAGCCCTGCACACTCGATTCAACATTAGCGCTGCGCCACGCGGTTCGGGAACTTCGCAAGGAGGGTAATGTCTCAGCGGCAGTCGAACGCTACCAATCTCCATTTCAACGACAATCTCGTTACTGCTACCTGCCGAGTGTCCTCGCTTGGCGCGAATCGGTCGCCAACCCCATCCAATCCTGCCCCGTTCTAAATACATAGGTGAAGGCGTTGTTCAGGTGAAGCTTATGTTGAGACGATTAATGCAAACGGACAATGACACGGCTGTGTTCTTCATGCGTGTCGCGTTGGGGATTGTGTTCTTTCCGCATGGGGCGCAGAAGGTGCTGGGATGGTTTGGCGGGTATGGGCCGCGGGGGACGATCCAGGCGTTCTCGCAAGGGATGCACATCCCGCCATTCATCACCGTGCTGGTGATATTGGCGGAATTTGCTGGCGCGATCATGCTGATGGTGGGCTTGTTCAGCCGGGTGGCCGCGTTCGGGATTTTTTGCGACATGATTGGCGCCATTCTGCTGGTCCATCATCGCTTTGGGTTTTTTATGAATTGGACAGGACAAAAACCGGGAGAAGGCTTCGAATATCACATTCTCGTACTGGCGTTGTCGCTGGCGATCATGATCAAGGGTAGCGGAAGGTGGTCGATAGACAGAGCGCTGGTGGGCGGGCCGAGTGTAAGCAGAGTCGCGGACGTGAGAGTGATCCGGGCGGCTTAGGTACGAGTTGTGGTTTTTGAATCCGAATCCCACCCTTTCGCATCGGGATAAAGGTGGGGCACTGACGGATCGTCGGGTTGGATTTTGCTAACTCGCATCAGCTCTGGATCAGTGGGAGAATTAAATTGTGAAAAGCTGGTTGAAAATTGCGGTTACGGCTCTCGTGTTGATGAGCACTACGCAAACGTTGATGGCGCAGCGCGGGATGCGCGGGGGTGGAGGGTCGCCCAGGATGGGCGGTGGTGGGCGCGGTTCGGTTCCTATGGTCAGGGGTGGCGCGGGCTTTGGAAATCGCGGTGCGTTCATCGGTAACAGGGGCTTTGCGGGAAATCGCGGAGTGTTCGTGGGTAACAGGGGTTTTGGCCCGGTTCACGGTTTTGGTAATCGCGCATTTGTTGATCCGAGATTCCGTGGAGGCATCGGCTTTGGGCATAATCCCAGGTTCCAAGTCTTCTTTGGGGGGCATCGTAGGTTCCGTTCGGGGTTCTTTAATTCTGGGTTCTTTCCGTTCGGCGGTTTCGGAATTCCGTTCTATGGCGGATACCCGTATTACGGCGGCTACGGATATCCGCTAGGCTACGACCAATACTACGACCAGAGCCAGGCGGCCTCTCCTTATCCGCAAACGAACCAACAGGATGCGTACCAGCAGGGCGTCATGTCGCAACAGGTCCAGGACCTGACGAGCGAGGTTGAGCGATTACGCTCGGAGATGGACGCCAGAGACCGCGAAACGTCGAGAGCATCTGCATCGGCGGTTCAGGAGCGGCCAGTACAGGAGCTTCCGCTGAACGTTACGCTCGTCCTGCGAGATGGTCGTCGCGTGCAGATTCACAATTACGCGATTGTGGGACAGACGATCTGGATCTTCGACGAACAGACTGCGAAAAAAATGACACTTGCTCAACTCGATCTAATCGCAACCAAGCGGGCGAACGAGGAGAATGGCGTGTTGTTCCTGCTGCCGGGAATGAGGTAGGGCATTTCTACCGCCGAGGACGCGGAGTACGCAGAGGAAAAGCAAAAACAAAATCTTGAACCACAAAGAACACGAAGAGGCACGAAGGGGCACAAAGAAACCCAGGCGAATCCATAGATCCTTCGACTCCGCGCCTGCGGCGCTCCGCTCAGGATGACAGCTCTTAACGTAGGGTGATTTCTTTGTCAGAACGACAAATCCTAAACGCGTTGACGCTCGAACCCAGAACGATACAGCCGCTCGAGTATTTTTCCTTGCAATGAAAACTGAGCGCGATAGAGTAGCAACATGCGATTTTTGTATGTAGTGATATTCCTGTCGACGATGGTGTTGGCACAGGCGGCCCCGCAAAAACCGGCGACGCAGACGATGCCGAGCAAGAGCGATCCGCAAGGGTACTCGCCGGAGATGTTCGAGGATGGAAAAGTAAAATCGGACTTGGGGCATCCGCCTGCATACACGCCGCCTCCGGATGCGGCGTCGCATCCGAAGGTGCCGGAAGACCTTGCTGCCATCGTGAAGGCGCAGTTTGGGCCGGACTTCGAGATCGCGCTGGGAAAGAACACAGGATTCAAATACGTCAAGCCCGCGGCGGACACATGGATCTCATTCCTCACGGCAGACCTGGATGGCGATGGCGTTGAAGATGCGATCATTGTGGCGCGAAGCAGCAAGCCGATGAAGGGGCAAACGGATTTTCACTACACGGTGATTGACCCGTACTTCACTTACTACGGTTATGGCGATCCGAAGGTGACAGCGACGCTGAACAGCGAGGACCCTTCGTCGAACTTTATCGTGCTGATCATTCATGGAGCGGGCGCGGAGGGATGGCGCGCGGCGGTGCCGAAGTCGAAATTTGCAGTGGTGAACTTGCCGTTTGATACTTTGTCGATCACGCACGTTGCGCCGAAGAAGAAGTCGGCGCCGATCGCGGCGGTGAGTCTGGATGCGACCGATGCGGCAGGGTCAGTGATTTATTGGGATGGCAAGAAGTATAGGTGGAGAGATGTTGGGGCGGGCGGGATTTAGGGCGGTTTCTAGTTTTTAGTTTCTTAAAAAAGCAAGAGCTCATTAACCGCGGATTAAAGAAGGATAAGAGCGGATAAAGCTTTGGGCATTCCTCGGTGCTAAAGTCCCGGTTAGCAAAACTTCTTTGGCTCGAGCAGGCAATCGGAATGTTGCTAAGCGCAAGATCCTTACGCGCCAGAAAAAAGGCGCTCAGGATGACAATCCTTCAAAAGTATTCACAAAATAGAGTCTCCGCGCATCTCTCCGTAATCCAACTCTGGACTGTTTATAATCCTCTCGCATGAGCCCACACAGAAAAACTTTGGAGCAGAAGCTTGAAGAGCTGAAGCGTCGTGATTCGCTGGCCGAGGCTGGTGGCGGGGCGGAGCGTCGCGAGCGGCAGCACAAAGAAGGCAAGATGGCCGCGCGGGAGCGCATCGAATTCCTGCTGGATGAGGGCACGTTCGAAGAGCTGGACAAGATGGTGACGCATGGATGCCAGGACTTCGGCATGGAGAAGCAGAAGGTCTTTGGCGACGGATTCGTCACTGGATATGGGCGCATCGAAGGGCGACTCGTCTTTGTGTTCGCGCAGGATTTCACGGTGTTTGGCGGATCGCTGTCGGAAGCGAACGCCGGCAAGATCGTAAAGATCATGGACACGGCGATGCGAGTGGGTGCGCCGGTGATCGGGCTGAATGATTCGGGGGGCGCGAGGATTCAGGAAGGTGTGATGTCGCTGGCGGGATATGCGGACATCTTCTTGCGCAATACGCTGGCGAGCGGAGTGGTGCCGCAGATATCGGCGATCATGGGGCCGTGCGCAGGCGGCGCAGTGTATTCGCCGGCGATCACCGACTTCACGCTGATGGTGGACAAGACCTCTTACATGTTCGTGACCGGGCCGGATGTGATCAAGACGGTGACTCACGAAGAGGTCACGAAAGAACAGCTGGGCGGGGCAACGACGCACAATGAGACTTCCGGCGTGGCGCATTTCATGGCGCATGACGATGCGGAATGCTTGTCGATGATCCGCGAGCTGATGAGTTTTATTCCGTCGAATAATGTGGATGATGCGCCGCGGAAGGGGTGCACCGATCCGATTGACCGCGCGGATGCGGAGCTTGATAGTTTGGTTCCGGCGGAGTCGAACCAGCCATACGACATTAAAGACGCGATCCAGCGCGTAATGGATGATGGCTACTTCTTTGAAGTGCATGAGAACTACGCGAAGAACATCGTGGTGGGATTTGCGCGGCTGAATGGGCGGTCGGTGGGCGTGGTGGCGAACCAGCCGGCATTTCTTGCGGGCGTGCTGGACATCAATGCATCAGTGAAAGCGGCGCGATTCGTGCGCTTCTGCGATGCATTCAACATTCCGCTGATCACGTTCGAAGATGTCCCGGGATTTCTGCCGGGGACGGTGCAGGAGTTCGGCGGGATCATCCGGCACGGAGCGAAGCTGCTGTATGCATTCGCGGAAGCGACGGTACCGAAGATCACGGTGATCACTCGGAAGGCGTATGGCGGGGCGTACTGCGTCATGTCGTCAAAACACATCCGCACGGACATGAACTTTGCCTGGCCGACGGCGGAGATTGCGGTGATGGGGCCGGAGGGCGCAGTGAACATCGTTTACAAGCGCG
>JAOAPL010000016.1 GCA_025462925.1 Acidobacteriaceae bacterium | reverse complement strand
GCGCACGTTCACTTTCCGGGTGTGGGTGCTGCCCAGGCGCTCGAATTCGCGTTCCTGCAGAGCACGCAAAAGCTTGGGCTGGATCTCAAGGGGAATATCGCCGACTTCATCCAGGAACAACGTGCCCTGATCGGCGAGCTCCAGCCGTCCGACTTTCTGGATAATGGCGCCAGTAAAAGCGCCCTTTTCATGACCAAACAACTCACTTTCGAGCAGCCCGGTGGGAATAGCCGCACAGTTGAGTTTCACGAATGTCCGCTGCTTGCGCTGGCTGTGATCGTGAATGGCGCGCGCAATCAGTTCCTTGCCGGTACCGGTGTCGCCTAGCAGCAGCACGGTCGAATCACTCGACGCGACAGTTTCTATCAGTTCGAGCACGTGCTTCAACGGCGAACTTGTACCGATGATCTGCTCAAAATTCATCTCGCTGCGAATCTCTTCTTCGAGATATAGCTTTTCTTGAGCGAGTTTGTCTTTGAGTTCTGAGATCTCGCGGTAGACGAGCGCGTTTTCAATGGCAATGGCGATTTGCCCGGCTGCCACAGTGAGAAACTCAGCGTCATCTTCGCTTAACGCGTTGTCCTTCCTGCGGCCAAGACCCAAAATGCCAAGAGCACGTCCCCGATTGACCAGCGGAATGTAACAGAGTGACTTCAGTCCTTCGCCGGCAATAATCGCATACTCCTCAGGACTAACGTCGACGGCTTCGACGCGGTTTAATATGACTGGCTTGAGAGTCGCAAAAGCTTTGGCACCAGGTCCCTCGTCCAGCGAACCGCCCGCTTTCTCCTGGACGAAACCCTTTCTCTCTGGGAAATCGACGGCCCAAAGCCGAAACTTGCCCGTCTCATAATCGGGCAACGTCACCGCTACGGCATCACAGTGCATGACTTGCCGGACGCTCGCTGAGATTGCTGCTAGTACTTCGCGCAGATCCAGGTTCGAAGTGATCCTGTTATTCAAATCAAGGAGCAGCTTGAGCCGGGCGTTTTGGCGCTCCAGTTCCATTTGGGCGCCACGGGATTTCCTCAGATTAAGCGCGTTATCAATTGCGAGTGCAACACCTCCCGCAATCAGCTGCAAAAAGCTGACGTCTTCGTGACGGAAAGCCCCACTATCCCGGATCGCGATACCCAGCGTACCTAAGCGACGGTGCGCTGTGGTCAATGGCACGCGCAGCACAGAGCCGAGCTTTACGCCTCTTTCCTCCAGCAGTTGCTTCAAACGTGGAAATCTTAGGTCTGCGCTCCAATCAGCGATGTACAGCGGCTCTTGCCTCTGGTAAACGAGCCAGCTCGCTGTCTCCTCGACCGGCAGATCAGGACAGGGAAACTGCAGCTCCTCTGAAACCACGTGCCATTCGATCTCATTGGAATTCTCTTTGAAGACAAGAACGTCGAGATAATCGAAACTGAAGAATTCGCGCAACTGGTCGGCGAGAATTCGTGACAGCTCCTCCGGTTCGCTATAGGTAGAAAGCACCTCCGATATGCGATGCAGCGCCTCATAGCGCTGAGCATCAGTTCCCCGCTCGGCCTGCAAGTCTGTGCTCATAAGATTGGTAGGTTCCTCAAAACAGACTCACTCCGGCTCGACGAGACAGGAATAGGAACCTTCTACTGTCGATGACCTCTCTCAACAAAAAGTCGCAAGTTTTTTAGGCCGCCCGCGACGTTTGGTTTAACCAGCGTTGGCGTGCTCTTAGCTTTTAAGAAGATGCTGCAGAGGTCGGGTCTTCGCTGCGCTCAGGATCAAGACTGTCGCAAGAGTCCGAGCTGGCTAACGATGAAGAGGATGGAGATGGAGAGCGGAATCACCAGTTAAGTATCCACCTCCGAACCGCGGAAACCTTGCTGCACTTCGCTTTGTCCAAAGCGGGATATAGTCACGTCTGCGCGGCATATTGCTGATTTTCCGTTTCAACTAAATGCTCTAAGCTGCGCATGAACTCGATCCTGTCTTCCTCTTCAACAGCATCGAGTGCGCGGCGAAGAATGCTTTCTGCGTTCTCCCAAGCTGCCAGTGGATACTGACGCCACTGCTTCCAAAGGTAAAGGCTGGCGTGAGTTAAAATCCTCCCAGGATTTGCGAAATTATCTTCCAGTGTCATGTTCCACCTCCTGCATTCATCTCCTTAAAATGCAATCGGTGTGCCAAAGAGAACACGCAAGCGAATACATGTAATTGATTGAATTGGCGGCACTTGTGTTCAAGCCGTCTCGATTTGCTGTCGAGCACCAATCGACACTTTCGACTTTTGACGAGCGTCGAGGTTCATTCCAAAGCTTGTTGTAAATTGTTGAGAGTTATTGATGAGAGTTATGGAAGCCGTTACTCTGTGCCTTCATACGGTCATCGCACCTGAGTAAATGGCCATTCCGACCACCGCATCTACGCCCATGACGTCCAGTTCATCTATTTCGGCCACCGAACTGATCCCGCCACCCACAATCAGTTTCTTGCTTGTTGCTTTCATGAGCTGTCGCGCAACATCCATGGGGAAGCCACTCATGCAGCCCTCCGTATCGACATGCGTATAAAGAAAAGAGTGACAATACGGATCCAAAATCGCTATTGCACTCTCGGCTGTGATTGGAACAGTGGCACGCCAGCCATTAACCGCCAATTTTCCATTTTTGCTATCCACTGAAAACACCAGTTTATCGGGACCAATCTCATCCGCCAATTTCTTGGCAAACTCAATGTCGATCTTCTCGCCCGATATGAGAGCTGATCCGACGACGACGCGTTGTGCACCAGCCGCCAGCACATCACGCGCAATGGCGATACTTGAAATCCCGCCACCAACTTGACAGTGCAACCGTTTACTAAGACCTGAAACAAACTCACGGTTCGAGCCTTGTCGCTTGGCCGCGTCCAGGTCCACAATGTGCACTAGCGGATACTTTTCAAACTTCCTGATCCAAGGTTCCGCATCCGTAAATTCCAAAGCCTTCTTTTCGCCTTGTACTAGCTGCACGACTTTGCCACCCATAAGATCGATGCATGGAATCAGCATGGCCACCTCACGGGAATGCCAGAGTCGTTCAAAGTCTGCTTAAGTTCACGCACACTGTGGATTCCGAAATGAAAGATGGACGCCGCCAATGCCGCGTCTGCCTTGCCTTTCTGGAAAACTTCGATGAAATGCTGCGCGTTTCCGGCTCCTCCGGATGCAATCACAGGGATGTTCAACGACTCTGCCAATTCGCGGGTTAGCTCGCAATCAAATCCCGTTCTGGTGCCGTCGCATTTCATGGACGTAAGTAATATCTCTCCTGCACCGCGCTCTTCCGCCTCGCGAGCCCATTCCAGCACTCTTTTCCCTGTGGCTCTTCGACCGCCGTTGACGGTGACCTCCGCTTCACCATCCTCCCCGATACCAGCATCGATTGCCACCACAACAGCCTGCGATCCGAATCGGTTAGCTATTTCTGTTATCAACTCCGGACGTGATACCGCAGCCGAGTTGATACTGATCTTGTCCGCACCCGCGTCAAAGACACTCATCGCATCTGCAAATGTACGTATGCCTCCTCCCACGGTGAAGGGAATGAATAATTGTTGAGCTGTTCGACGAACTGTATCTAGTAATGTTTTGCGACCTTCATGTGTCGCCGAGATGTCGAGCAGCACGATCTCATCCGCGCCCGAATCCGCATGCAATCGCGCCAATTCAACGGGATCACCGGCATCCTGTAGCTCCGCGAACTGGATCCCCTTCACAACACGGCCGGCGTCCACATCGAGACAAGCGATGATGCGCTTGGTTAGCATGCCAACTCCAGAAAGGTTTTCAAGACATGCAATCCTGCTTCAGCTGACTTTTCCGGATGAAACTGCACGCCAAACGTATTGCCGCGCTCCAGCACTGCCGGGAATTCGTCGCCGTACTCCGTAACCGCGACACACTCTTGGCTGACAATTCCACTATAGGAGTGTGTGTAGTAGAAGAATTCGCCATCATCAATCCCGCGCAATAATCGCGATTCGCATCTCTTTGAAACCTTGTTCCAGCCAACGTGCGTCGACTTGACCTCTGCGCCAAACCGCTTACATTCCCCACTCACCAAACCTAATCCGGAGACTGCGGGCGCCTCCGCACTCCCTGCAAACATCCATTGCATGCCTACACAGATTCCCAAGAACGGCTTTCCTGCCCGCAGCGCCTCCGATATCGGAGCGCGTAGCTTCAGCTCGTCCAAAACTTTGGTCGATGCGAAATGTCCGACCCCCGGCAGCACTATCGCATCTGCCAGACGCACTGCCTCCGGATCGGAGGTCACCGCCGCTTCTGCGCCGATGAACTGAAAAGCCTTCAGCACGGAAGCCATGTTGCCGGCGCGATAATCAATGATCGCGATCACAGTAGCCCCTTTGTGCTCGGCAGCATCTTCGCCAGCCGTTTCTCTTTCGAGCACGCCACCCGCACCGCGCGAGCAAATGCCTTGAACAGCGACTCGATCTTGTGATGGTTGGAACGTCCGTACAATACTTTTGCGTGCACGTTCGCCCGAGCTCCGCGCGCAAAACCATCGAAGAAGTCATGCACTAGCTCCGACTGCAAATCGCCTACTAATCGCGTGCGAACTTTTGTCTCGACCACAGCTTCAGAGCGCCCGCCAAAATCCACCGCGGCCATGCCCAGGGTTTCATCCATGGGCATCAGAAAATATCCAGCACGGAGGATTCCGCGCTTGCTTCCAAGCGCCGCGTCAAATGCCTCGCCCAAAGCAATGCCGACATCTTCTACGGTGTGGTGTTGGTCCACATCAAGATCGCCGCTGCAACTGAGCTCCAGATCGAAAGCACCGTGCCGGGAAAATAGTTCCAGCATGTGATCGAAGAAACGGATGCCCGTGGAAACCTTGTATCTTCCGCGGCCCTCGATGGTAAGAGCGAGCCGGATATCCGTTTCATTCGTTTTGCGCCGCAGTCTTGCGGTTCTCATTCTGTACCTCGCGCGGCCATAGCGCTGGATAGCATCAGCTCGCCGCAGATTTCTCGCAACGCATTGATCAGCGATTCAGTCTGTTCCAGCGTGCCGAGCGTGATTCGCACGCAGCCTGCACAGCCTGGGTCGCTGTTGCGATCACGCACCAGGATTCCACGCTCGCGCATCGCCTTCACGAACTCAAGCCGCCTCTCACCAATACGCATCAAGACAAAGTTTGCTTCACTGGGCCAGAACGGAATGCCCAGCGTCCCAAGTTCTGCTTCAAAGCGACTCCGACCCTTGAGCACTTGCCTGACATAGGCGTTTATATAGTCGCTATCGCCCATCGCTTCTTCCAAACACGCCAGTGCCACTCCATTCACGTTGTACGGAGAACTAACTTTCCTTACCAGCTTCATTTCCGCTGCATTACCCATGAGCACGCCCACCCGAAAACCTGCAAGCCCGTAAGCCTTGGAAAACGTTCGCGCGATAAACAGATTGGGAAATCGCGACAGCTCTGGAATCATGGTGGTGCCGTAGAAGTCGTAATAAGCTTCGTCCAGCAGCACAGCGGCTTGCGGAGCGGCCTGCAAAATTGTGACTAAGTCTTCGTGCGCGATCACAGCCCCGGTCGGATTATTCGGGCTAGCGATGAAGATCATTTTCGTCCGTGGACTCATCACGGATAACAGCGCCGCAGTGGGAAATGCAAAGTCGGCGTCTGCTTGGACGGTGATCACCGTAGCGCCTGTTTGCTGCGCGTAAAGTTCATACATGCTGAATGTCGGTACCGGGATAATTACTTCATCGCCGGATTCAAGAAACGTCTCGCACAAAAGATGAATGGCCTCATCTACGCCGTTGGTAAGCAGTAACTGGCCTGGCTGGACTCCAAAGAAGGCTGCCGCTTTCTGCTCTACAAGTTCGCGTTCTGGATAACGCGTTAACTGGTCTTCCACTATCGCGCGCAGTTTCGCCATAACGCGAGGCGAGCAGCCAGACGTATTTTCATTGAAGTCGAGGCGCAGGCCATCGCGTCCGCTGAGTGGCGGATGATATTCCTTCATCTTCAATACCGCGCCTCTTGCCCTAAGCACGGTTCACTCCCATTCGTACTCGGACCGCTTCCGCATGTGCCTTGAGGCCTTCCGCTTCCGCCAGACGAACGACCGAGGGGCCCAGTTTGCGCAGGCCCACGCGCGAAATCTCTTGCCCGCTAATCACTTTCAGGAAGTCGCTGACGCTCAAGCCGCCGCGGAAACGCGCTGCGCCTCCGGTCGGTAGCACGTGGTTGGGTCCAGACGCATAATCACCCAATGGCTGCGCCGAGTAATTGCCGACAAAAATCGACCCCGCCGATTTGATGTTCGGGACATCTTCGTGCTCGACGGTCGTGTGCTCACTGGCAATCGCATTCGCAACATCGATAGCTTCGGATCTTTTGCGAGTAACAATTACTAGACCATTTCGTTTCAGCGATTCCATTGCGATCGCATTTCCGCTCGCAAGGCGTGTGCACTCATCAACAACTTCTTTCGCGAGCTTGGCCGAAGTTGTAACGAATGCAACGCTGGTTTCGGGATCGTGCTCTGCTTGCGCAACCAAGTCGGCAGCGATAAATGTTGGATTTCCCGCGTGGCTGACTATGAGTGCCTCCGTGGGACCGGCGAGCATGTCGATAGCGCAATCGAATGCGACCAATTTCTTCGCTGTGGTCACGAATGAATTTCCGGGGCCGACGATCTTGTCTACGCGCGATACCGATCTTGTTCCATATGCCAAAGCGGCAATCGCCTGCGCACCGCCTATGCAATAGAACGTCTTTACGCCCAGCAACGCAGCCGCTGCCAACGTTTCTCTTGCAGGTCTTGGCGAAACAACCTCAATCTCACGCACGCCAGCTACCTGTGCCGGGATGACTGTCATCAGCAGCGTGGAAGGCAGTGGATATCGGCCACCAGGCACGTAGCACCCCACTCGTTCCAGCGGTCGCACGATTTGCCCGACGCGAACTCCCGGCTGCAGTGTCCGCAACCATTCTTTTGGTTTCTGCCATTCGCAGAACTTACGTATGTTGTTGGCCGCGAGTTCCAGAGCAGCGATGAAGTCAGGCTGATCCTTTTTCACCGACTTCAGCGCTGCGTTCATCTCCCGCAGCGACACACGCAGCGACTGTTTCTCCTCGAAGCCGTCCCACTTCGCCGAGTACTTTCGCAATGCGCTGTCGCCATTCTGGCGGACATCCGCAATGATCTTGCGCACCACCGGCTCCAGCGATAAATGCACAGAGCCGCGATTCACCAGCGCAGCAATCGCCTTGCTGCCTTGGGTTTCCCAAGTTGAGACGATGCGCACTACATCACCACCTTGTTCAGCGGATATTCGACAATCCCCGTCGCCTTCGCCTCTTTCAATTTCGGCAAGACGTCGCGCACCACTGACTCTTCAAGGATCGTATTCACCGCCACCCACTCGGAATTGCTCAACGCGGAAATCGTTGGAGAATTCAATGCAGGCAAGACGCGCAGAACGTTATCAAGATCCTGCTTATGCACGTTCAACATCAGGCCAACGCGACCCTGGGCTTCAATCGCTCCGCGCAACATCAACGCGATGTTTTCGATCTTCTTCCGCTTCCAATCGTCCTGCCACGCAGTCTTGTTCGCGATCAGCTGCGTTGCCGACTCCATCACCGTATCGATAATGCGCAGCCGATTAGCCTTCAAAGAACTGCCCGTCTCCGTGACCTCAACGATCGCATCGGCAAGCACCGGCGGCTTCACTTCCGTCGCGCCCCAGCTGAATTCCACCTTTACTGGAACGCCTTTCTGCTCGAAATAGTTTTTTGTTGCGTTCACCAATTCGGTTGCGATGATGCAGTCCTTCAGGTCCTCCGCCCTCTGATAGGAGGAATCCTGCGGCACTGCCAGCACCCAGCGAACTTTGCCGCGGCTCTGTTTCGCATAAACCAATTCCGTAACGGTTTGCACTTCGAGTCCGCTCTCCGCAACCCAATCGTTTCCGGTGAGCCCGGCATCGAGGGCACCGTGTTCGACGTAGCGGGCCATCTCCTGCGCGCGAATGAGCATGCATTCGATCTCAGGATCGTCGATGCCCGGAAAATATGACCTTCCATTGGCATAAATATTGAAGCCCGCACGCGCGAACAGCGCGATGGTGGCGTCCTGCAAACTGCCCTTGGGGATTCCCAAGCGAATTTTTCCTTTTGCTTGCGTTTGCCTTCCAGTCACTTTGTCACCCCTATTTCGTTCGTATTTGCATCCGATCCCATCGGAAGATCTTTCGTGAAACATGACCGAGTGCCCTCGTGACACACCAGTCCGTCGCCTTGAACGCGGACACGAAACAGTAATGTGTCCACATCACAGTCAGTGCTTGCCGAGATCACTTCCAGGCGATTGCCCGATGTCTCGCCTTTCATCCACAGCTTCTGCCGTGTGCGGCTGTAGAAGGTGACGAAGCCGGTCTTCATCGTGATCGCCAGCGATTCCGGATTCACAAATCCCAGCATCAGCACGTCGCCATTGTCTGCGTCCTGCACGATCGCCGGGACCAAACCGCCGAGTTTGTCAAAATCAATATCTATCGTTTGCGTTTCTGTCGTCATCTCTTGTCCACCTTCTGCTTGCTAGTTGCGTCCCCAAAAACAAAAAGCCCGCTGAGCGATTACGCATCAGCGGGCCGGATAATTGCTTTGTTACTTTAGATCTCTATCCGCACACCTCCACCGACACGCCGTTTGCGTGGTGATGATGATGGTGCCGGTGAGAAAGTGAGTTCATTCGCATTCGAGAGTACATAAGCCTCGTGGGCATTGTCAAGACTTGGCACCCGACTCAGCCGCGCCTCACCTCTGCGAGCGCACTGGAGGTCAGCATATACTCTTGTTTCGGTGAATCCGATGGCTGACGATCAGGAAAAAGAATTGGCCGCCCGCGCAAGCCTGGAATTTGTGCGCGATGGTGACGTAGTGGGTCTGGGGACGGGCTCAACGGCTGCCTATGCTGTCCGTTTTCTAGGGGAGCGGGTGCGGGCAGGCCTGAAAATTCGAGGCATCCCTACATCCGTGCAAACGCAGAATCTTGCCGCAAGCCTGGGTATCCCCTTGACCACGCTGGAAGAGGTCCAGCAGATCGACGTGACGATCGACGGCGCGGATGAGTTCGATCCTGAACTGCGGCTGATCAAGGGCGCGGGCGGAGCCTTGTTGCGCGAGAAGATCGTCGCCTCTGCCACCCGAAGCGAGATCATTATTGTCGATTCCAGTAAGCAGGTTCCGGTACTTGGTAAAAGTCCTCTGCCTGTAGAAGTGATTCAATTCGCGCAGGCACTTGTTAGCAGGAAGATCTCGTCGTTGGGCGCTGCGGTGCAGTTGAAAAGGGACAGAGCGGGAGAGCCATTTGTCACCGATGAAGGCAATCACATTCTGGAATGCGACTTCGGGAGGATTCCGGATCCGGAGCTACTTGCCCGCACCTTGAGCGACATGCCCGGTGTGGTCGAACACGGGTTATTTATCAATCTGGCAAGCGTGGTGCTGATGGGGATAGCGGGCGAGGTTGTGGAGGTACGCCGGCGCTCCAAGCCTATCCCTTAACTTCTTTTCCGAGTTCACGTCCGCATTGTTTCCTTGGACTTTTCTCTGCCCAGTTGCGCCTTTGCTGCCGCCATCACCTGCTCCGGTTCGAAGCCGAACTTTTTCTGCAATTCTTTGAGCGGTGCTGAGGCCCCAAACGTGTTCATGCCGATGACATGACCCGACGTGCCCACGTATCGCTCCCATCCGAAGGTTGAGGCCTGTTCCACGGCGACGCGCGCCTTCACGTTCGGCGGTAGCACACTCTCGCGGTACTCCTGCGACTGGTGTTCGAAGATGTCCCAAGACGGCATAGAGACCACCCGCGAACGAATTCCCTCGGCGAGTAGCTGCTCGTGCGCTTGGACCGCGAGGCTGACTTCACTGCCCGAGGCGATCAGGATCACTTCGGGCTGTCCGTGGGGTGGGTCGGCAAGCACGTAGGCGCCGTGCGCGACTCCGGAGGCAGGCGCGTACTTGCTACGATCGAAGGTCGGCAGTGGCTGGCGCGACAGCGCCAACACGGCAGGTTGATGGCGTAGCTGCATGACGTAGCGGTAAGCCTCGACGACCTCATTTGCGTCAGCAGGCCGCAGTGTTACCAGCCCCGGGATGGCGCGCAACGACGCGAGGTGCTCCACCGGTTGGTGGGTCGGACCATCTTCACCGTCGCCCATCGCGTCGTGCGTGAAAATGAAGATAGTAGGCAGTTCCATCAAGGCTGAAAGCCGGATGGTCGGTCGCGCGTAATCGCTAAAGATGAAGAAGGTCGCGCCGAAGGCCCGAAGCTTGGATAGCGAGAGGCCGTTCACGATCGCGCCCATACTGTGCTCGCGAATGCCGAAATGCAGGTTCTTTCCACCCGGACTGTCAGCCTGGAAATCTCCCGCCCCTGGGTAGTTCAGCGCAGTTTTGTTTGAAGGGGCAAGGTCGGCAGAGCCCCCAAGAAACCACGGGATGTTTTGTGCGAGTACGTTCAACACCTTGCCCGATGCTTCGCGCCCTGCGATCCCCTTTGGATCTGCGGGAAATGTTGGGAGATTTCGGTCCCACGCAGCCGGGAGTTCGCGTCGCTGCATCAGTTCGATTTCGGTCGCGAGCTCTGGATACTTGGTGCGATATACAGCGAAGAGTTCGGTCCACTCGCGCCGAGACTGCGCGCCGTGTTCGCCGATCCCAGACGCGAAGTGCTCATATGCGCCAGGAGGGACAAGAAACTTTGCGTCCTCGGGCCATCCATAGCTGCGCTTGGTGAGACGAACTTCGTCGTCCCCGAGCGGTTCACCGTGGGCCGCAGCGGTGTCTTGCAGGTGCGGCGACCCGTAGCCGATGTGGCTGTCCAAAACAATGAATGTGGGGCGGCCCTGCGTCTTCTTGAAAATCTCGAGGGCGTGCTCGATGCGATCGATGTCGTTTGCATCGCCGACTCGAAGGACGTTCCACCCATATGCTTGGAAGCGGGCGGCGATGTCTTCGGTGAAAGCGATGCGCGTGTTTCCCTCGATGGTGATGTGATTGTTGTCGTAGATCCAACAGAGCTTGTCGAGGCCCAAGTGGCCGGCTATTGACGCTGCTTCCGATGAAATGCCCTCCATCATGCAGCCGTCTCCGCAAACGGCATAAATGTTGTAGTTGAAGATCTCGAAGTCCGGCCGGTTGAAATGGTTGGCGAGCCATTTCTGGGCAATGCCCATACCCACGCTGGTGGCGACACCCTGGCCGAGCGGGCCAGTAGTGGTTTCGACGCCCGAAACCCAGTGGTACTCGGGGTGTCCTGGTGCTTTGCTGTCGAGCTGGCGAAAACGGCGAATGTCGTCCAGGCCGACCGACGGCTGCCCCAGATTCTCGTAGGCGGCGTTAACAGCTTCGGTCTTGGTGAGATGGAGTACAGACCACAACAGCATCGAGGCATGACCATTCGAGAGCACGAATCGATCACGATTAGGCCAGATCGGGTCCTTCGGATCGAACCGCATGACGCGGTTCCAAATCGTGTACACCAGCGGGGCGAGCGCCATGGGCGTGCCTGGATGTCCGGACTTGGCCTGCTGGACTGCATCGATCGAGAGGGTGCGGATGGTGTTGATACACAGCTGATCAAGTTCGGCGTCTGTCATTGGACGAACAACTTCCATGGCACTCATATGTCGCTCCTTATCAGGCAGCCGTGGACACGCCGCCGACTTGCACCTGACCTGTCACTGGGTTCTGCCAACCTCCTGCGGGAGAGACCCTCTTCTCGACTTCATCCGGACCCCAGGTGTTTGCGTCATATTCGTAGACCGGAGTTGAATTGTTCAGCACTGGATCGACGATTCGCCACGCCTCTTCGACGTAGTCCTCGCGGGCAAACAGCGTTGGATCTCCCGCCATCGCATCTCCCAACACTCGTTCATAGGCATCCATCTCATCTGCACGAGGGTGGTGGGACGCAAGCATCTCCGACAATTCGCCGATCATACGTTCCCCCTGACTCATCACGTTCATGCCGAGGGCGATGTGTACTTCAGGATTGATCTGAAATCTCAGATAGTTCGGTGACAGCGCGCTCTCGCGTATCACCGTGGGAGGTTTGCGAAACCGGCCGACTACCTCAGTGCACGTCATGGGCAGACACTTTCCTGCTCGGATGTAGAACGGGACTCCTTTCCATCGCCAGGAATTGACCTCCAGTCGCAGGGCTGCAAAGGTTTCCGTTTTCGAGTCCGCAGCCACGCCCCTCTCGTTTCGGTAGCCCCGGAACTGCCCACGGACAACGTCCTTAACGTCAACTGGTGCGATTGCCTTCAGTACCTTGACCTTCTCGTCGCGAATCGATTCGCTGTCTGTCCTGACGGGAGGCTCCATGGCTAGATTGCACAGAACCTGAAAGAGATGATTTTGAATCACATCGCGGATGGCGCCGGTCCCGTCATAGAAAGCGCCTCGGCCCTGGACTCCAAAGTCTTCCGCCATCGTGATCTGCACACTTTCGATATAGTGGCGGTTCCAGAATGCTTCGGCAAACGCGTTCGCGAAGCGTAAGACGAGTATGCTGCGTACCGGCCGCTTTCCAAGGTAGTGATCGATGCGGAAGATCGCTGTCTCGTCGAAGGCATCGAGCAGGATCTCGTTGAGTTTCCGCGCTGAGACGAGATCATCTCCGAAAGGTTTTTCGACAATCACACGCGCATTCGTGTGACAACCTGACTGCGCCAATTTTTCTACAACCGAA
>JAOAPL010000011.1 GCA_025462925.1 Acidobacteriaceae bacterium | reverse complement strand
GGGCGTTAGCGTAGAAGGGAACGAGCACGGCGGCGCAGCCGGTGTAGAGGATGAAAGAATTGCGTCGGCCCAGTTTGTCGGCGACCCAGCCGAAGCTCATGTAACCGGGAAACATCCCGATCAGGTTCAACGTGACCAGCAGCTTGGTGCTGTCCATCACGCTGAAGCCACGTCCGCCTTCTGAGATCGGCAGCGAGAGATAAGGTGGCAGCCAGGTGAACAGTCCCCACCATGCGAACATCCCAAAGAAGTTCAGCAGCAGGAGTGCGAATGTGTTCTTTGCGTACTTTGGCGAGAAGATCTCTGCGAAGCCGGCACTGTTTCCTTCGTTCGAGAGCGTTGCTCGTTGCCGCGCCTTCCACATCTCCGATTCAGGCACGCTGCGCCGGATCCAGAGAATGACCAGCGCCGGCAAGATGCCGACGAAGAACACGATGCGCCAATTGAATTCTTTCAGAAGAAATCCCGCGACCAGCGCTGCGGCAGCGTATCCCAAGGCCCATGAGCTTTGCACGATCGAGATCGCCTTCGCGCGAAGATGAGTGGGCCACGTCTCCGCAACCAGCGTTGCGCCGGTATTCCACTCGCCGCCCATGCCGAGCCCAAGAATGAATCGAAACACTGCGAGCATGGTGATGGATGTGGCCAGGCCTGACGCAAACGAGCAGACGGAGTATGTGAGAATGCTCAGCATCAGCGCTTTTGTTCGGCCGATGCGGTCGGCGATGAATCCGAAGATCACGCCGCCGATTCCCGAAGCCAGCAACGTAAGTGTTCCCAGAAGCCCGGCGGTCGCCTTCGTCATGTGCAGATCGCGCATGATGTACGCCAGCACAAGGGCATAGAGCATCACGTCGAAGGCGTCGAGGGCCCAACCCATCGCGGCAGCAATCAGGGTCTTCTTTTGTGCTGAGGTAATGCCCGCAAGCCCTATGGTGGGAGATGACATCGGAATGCGATTGTAGTCCAGGTGGCCTAGTCGCAGCTTAGGTCAACGCGGGCGTTTGCTTTGTGAGCAAGTGCTGCAAATGGAAATATCGTCTTGCGCGATGCACGTCTTTGGAAATCTGCGCGCGAAGTGAATCCACATCCGGCCACTTCATCTCCGGACGAAGCCACTTCAGGAATGACAATTCGACCGTAGTCTCCGCCGTGACATCGATCTCATGAAAATTCAGCAAGTGTGTTTCGATCGCAAATGACTCTTCGCCGAATGTCGGGCGATTGCCGATGTTTGTCACCGAATCAAATACATTGCTGTCGATCTTTGCCCGTGTGATGTAAACGCCATTGCCAGGTACCATCTCGTCATATCGAGCGAGATTGATGGTAGGCACAGTGTACTTGTGGCCGTATCCGCGGCCCCTGCCCGGGGGAGCGGAGATCGAGAAGACTCGGCCAAGCAAATGGCGCGTGTTGGTCACATCACCGTCGCGAAGCAGTTGGCGAATGTTGCTGCTGGAAACTACTTGACCGCGAATCTTCAGCTCAGGATAAACGCGCACAGCGAAGCCGAATTCCGCGCCGAATTCAACTAGCTTGCCGACATTACCTTCAGCCTTATGTCCGAAGTGGAAGTTTGCGCCTTCGTGGACTTCGAGGGCACGTAGCCGGTCCCGCAAAATAGTTTTTGCAAAATCTTGCGGCTTGGTAAGCGAAAGGTCGCGGCTAAACGGCAGGACCAGCGTGGCATCGAGTCCGGTCTCAGCCAACAGTCGCAGCTTGGCCGGGAGCGGAGTCAAGAGCTTCGGGGCCATCTCCGGCCGCAAGATGCGCGTCGGGTGCGGATCGAAGGTGACCACCATCGACTTCGCTTTCAACTCCTTCGCCCGACGAACTACTTCCTGAAGTACCTTCTTGTGTGCACAGTGAACGCCGTCGAAATTGCCGACACTGACGACGGTCGATCCATACTCCGCAGGAACTTCGTCGAGTTTGCAAAAAATGTGCATGGTCAGATTTCGAATTCCAATTGCAACCCATCGTGTGCCAGACGAACGTTATCCGGCAGTGCCGCGTTCGTGCTTTCATGCGGCAAGTCGTGCGAAATATGCGTGAAGAAAGTCCGCTTTGGTTTCAAGCGGTCCACGATCTTCAATGACTGCTCCACTGAGGAATGCGTTGGATGCGGTTTGTGCCGCAGCGCGTCGAGGAACAAAATCTCCAGATTCTGAAGCTTCTCCAGCGACGCTTCCGGGATCTCGCTGAAGTCAGTGAGATAGGCCGCCGAACCGAATCGGAAGCCATCGATCTCCACGTCACCGTGGATAACTTTGATTACGTCGAATCGCGCTCCAAAGAGATCAACGCCAGTGTTGAGCGCGTTCAATTCCACTCGCGCCAGGCTGCCGTACTTGTAGTCCGCGTCAAAAATGTACTGGAAGACCGATTGCAGCATTCGTCCCGTCTGCTCACCGGCGTAAAGCGGGATCTTGCTCGCATGGCGGAAGCTCACGGGCCGCAAGTCGTCGAGTCCCAAAATGTGATCTGCGTGAGCATGCGTGTACAACACTGCATCGAGATGATGGATTTTTTCGCGGATAGCCTGCTGGCGAAAGTCCGGAGTCGTATCAATGAGGACGTTGCGTCCCGCATATTGCACGAGCACCGATGGCCGGGTGCGGCGGTCGCGAGCGTCCGCTGAGGTGCAGACTGCACACGTGCATCCGATAGTGGGCACTCCCATAGAAGTGCCGCTGCCCAGGACTGTGAGTTTGGCTTTCAATCGTATTTACTTTTTCGTATTCGTGCCGCGGGGATCGGGAGCGCGCGGGGCCGGCGGTCGGGTCAAGACATTTGTGATCTCAAGAAATGCCATTCGCAACTCGAACAGAATGTTCTGCAGCATGTTGGACTCGCGCTCGGTCAAATTTCCCTTTGTCTTTTCTCCGAGCAGCGCAATCGTGTCGATCGTTTGGCGGGCGCTGATCACGTCGGGACGAGGCGGCGTATTCTCCTCGCGGATCAATCCCAATTGCGACATGGCCTGCATATAAAGCGACGCGATCAACCGCTCGAACGTTATTTCCATATCGGGCGGGCGCTGGGCGCCGGCTTCGTCGAGGAGGGAATCGATCTTCTTTCCTGCAGCCTGATAATCCTGATTCTGCGCATGCTGTTCGGCGTGGGAAGGCGGCGTCGGCATCTCTTCGCGCGCAGGCGCTTCTGGTGCCGCTACGGGCTGTGCCTTCTGTTTTTCGGCAACTTCGGATTTTTGTTCGGACGCAGATTGGTCCGGAGGCGCGTCCTGGCGCAGTTCGCCTTCTGAAGTGAATTTTCGCCTGTCGGCGACTACGAATTCTTCTTTCTCTTGTTTAGCCATAATACGGGGGCCTTTCTTTTCAAAACTTGAATGGTAACGACGCAACCGTCGCGGTAGTCTCGCCGACTTTCACCTGGGCGCCAACCGGCCCAGCCTCGCGCCGAATGTAGCCCAACGCCACAATTCTCTCGCCGCTGTCCAAGGGAAGACAGGCGACACTGGTCAACTCGCCGACTTCTTTTTCGTTGACGATGATCTTCGTACCGCGCTCGGCCATTCCGTCCAACATAAAGCCGGTAAACATGCGATGCACATTTCCGCGCGAGCGAATGCGCTCCACGATCTCTTGTCCGATGTAGCAACCCTTTGTGAAATTGAGAGCGTGTTTCTGTTCGGTTTCCTGCGGCAGATCGCGGTCGCGAATATCGGTCGCATATTTGGGAACACCGGCAAGGACTCGGAACATCTCCAGCGCGTCGGTGCCGGTTGGCGTGGCTCCTGCCGAGACCAGCGCATCCCAGAGCGTGCCTACATTCTCCGGAGCCAGCCAGATTTCGTAAGTAAGGTAATCTTCGTTCGCCATCCTTGTGACGGAAATTCCAATGCCATTCCAGGTGAGGTCGCACACGGAGAGTGGTTCGGGGCAATCTGGCTCGATGCCGATCGCCTTCATTATCTCCGCCGATTTCGGTCCCTGAACTCCGATAGAAGTGATCTTCTCGGTGGCATCGGTCAACTCGACATCATCCATGATGATGAAGTGGTCGAGCGTCTTGGTCAGGTGTTCCACCTGCGAACGCTCGGTATCGATCAGTAGATATTCACCGCGACTGTAAACATACATATCGCCCTGAATGCGGCCTTGCGCATTGAGGAGGAAATTGTAGTCGCCGGAATTCAACGGCAGATCCTTGATATTGTTTGTGACCATTCCGTTAAGCCATCGGCTGCGGTCTTCCCCTGTGACAATGATCTTGCCTCGCCAGCCAAGGTCGTAAACTCCGCAGGAGTTTGTGATCGCCGCAAACTCGGCATTGGCGTCACTGAAGCGAGCGATGGTTTCCGCGCCGGAGTATTCGCCCAATTTCGTAGCGCTTCCAGCGGCCTCGATCTTCTCCGCCAAAGCGGTCTTCGTGTTTGTGCCGGTTACCGTCATATAGACAACATTTGATTATAGCCAATCATGAAAGGGTTCCACTCCCAGGCCGCTTTCCCACGGACGCTCCAATTTCATCTTTTCTGGTATTTTGGAAGCCTGCTATGAAGAAGAGAATCGCAGTTGTACCCGGCGACGGGATCGGCAAAGAAGTGATTCCTGCCGCTCTCTCCGTGATTCGCGCCACAGGTGCGGATCGTTCCATCGATTTCATCGAATTCGATTGGTCGGCTGACCGCTACTTGAAAGATGGTACGACCATCCCATCAGACGGCTTTGCCATGCTCGAGCGCGACTTCGATGCGATTTTCGTCGGCGCTCTGGGCGATCCGCGTGTGCCCACCAACATCCATGCCAAAGAGATTCTTCTGGGTATGCGGTTCAAGATGGACCTGTATGCGAACCTGCGCCCGGTGAAACTGCTGGACGAATCGCTGTGCCCATTGAAAAACGTGAAGCCAGTAGATGTCGATTTCGTCGTTGTCCGGGAAAACACCGAAGGGCCATATGTCGATTCCGGCGGCGTGCTAAAGCAGGGAACGCCTGACGAAGTAGCCACACAGGAGGATTTCAATACCCGCAAGGGCGTGGAACGCGTCATCCGTTTTGCCTTTGATTACGCCCGCAAGCACGGACGCAGGAAAGTCCTGATGTCAGACAAGTCAAACGTGATGACATTCGCAGGAGGCTTGTGGCAGCGGGTCTTTAAGATTGTCGCTGCAGAGTACGCAGAGATTCAAAGCTCGCATATGTACGTCGATGCGCTTTGCATGCACATGGTGCGAGATCCCAAACAGTTTGACGTGATCGTCACGAATAATATGTTCGGCGACATCATCACCGATCTCGCCGCCGCACTACAAGGTGGGCTCGGCATGGCCGCGAGCGGAAACATTCACCCGGGCAAGACTTCAATGTTCGAACCTGTTCACGGTTCCGCCCCGCCATTTGCGGGAAAGAGTATTGCCAATCCGATCGGCTCGATACTGACTTCGGCGATGATGCTGGAGCATCTGGGCTTCGCCGCCGAGGCGGAAAAGGTTAACGCTGCTGTTCTTGCCGCCGTGCAGCAGAAGAAGACGACGCAGGATGTCGGCGGAAATTTGGGAACGAAGGAGTGCGCCGCGTGGATCGCGGACAAAGTAGGTAAAGGGTAACTATTCCCGCGCCTTGCGCTCGCGGATCGCTGTCCTCGCCTCATTTTCAGCGGTGCGACGACGCTCGGTCTCGCGCTTGTCCCATTGTTGCTTGCCTTTGGCCAGGGCCAATTCGCATTTCACGCGGCCGTTCTTGAAGTAAAGTCGCGTGGGGATCAGCGTGAAGCCCTTTTGTTGAAGCTTGCCTGTTAATTTTCGGACTTCATCCTTCTTCACCAGCAGTTTTCTGGTTCGCAGCGGTTCATGGTTGTGGATGTTTCCGTGGTCATATGGGCCGATATGGGCGTTCAATAACCAGAGTTCACCATCCTTAATAAGCCCGTATGCATCCTTAAGGTTAGCGAGACCGGAGCGCACGGATTTCACTTCCGTGCCTCGAAGGGCGACACCGGCCTCGAAGTTGTCTGACAGGAAATAATTATGGCTGGCAGCGCGATTGACGGTTGCGTCCCGCTCGCCCGCTGCTACCGGATCGCGCTTGAGATTTTTCGGCTTATCGGGTTGAGTCTGATGTACTTGGCGGGCCATCGATGTTAATTCCTGATGCGATTGCTCACTTATCGGCATGCATCTACGTCAAAAACCTAATCTACCACAGGCATCATCCGTGTAATGTTCTACTTGGGAGCATCTGTGCTGTTATAATCGCCGTTCTGCTGTTCTCGAATGCAGGGCCGCAACCTGCTGTACTGTGGCGTGTTTAGACAAACTGGTGTTCTGCCTTCGCGCTGGCGAAGGCTCCAGAGATGCTCAAAATATTCCGTAAGGAGTGCAATTGAGACAGTACCCCCGAATCACCTGCCTCTTGCTGGTGGTAGTGCTTGTCATATCGGCTACAGCCGCAGAATCAGCCAAGTCTCTCTACAATAAGGGCCGGGAGGCGGAAGCGCGCCAGGATTACATCAACGCCTTTGAAGCTTTTCGCCAGGCCTACGACCAGAAACCTACTGAAGTTAAGTATCGGATCGCCTACCAGCGGACCCGCTTCCTCGCGGCGACTTCCCATGTGAACAAGGGCCAGGAGTTGCGCGACGCCGGCAAACTCGACGAAGCGCTGGCAGAATTCGAATATGCCGCGAAAGTAGATCCATCCAGTTTCATCGCCGTCCAGGAAGCGCGTCGTACGAAGGCGTTGATCGATTCCAAAAGCGGAGCTCAGCCAACTCCGCCTCCGACTGCCTCTCCTGTGAGCAAGCGGCTCGAGGAAGCGGCAGGGCCGGTAGAGTTGGCGGCGGTTTCCAACCAGCCGATCACCCTTGAGATTTCCAATGACAGCAAGATCGTTTATGAGACTATCGGCAAGCTCGCTGGAATCAACGTTCTCTTTGATCCTGATTA
Source organism: Acidobacteriaceae bacterium (assembly GCA_025462925.1). GTDB lineage: Bacteria > Acidobacteriota > Terriglobia > Terriglobales > Acidobacteriaceae > JAICLA01. The sequence goes on along the minus strand of JAOAPL010000011.1, from coordinate 1,856 downwards.
CGTTTCACGCCGGGTCACGCTCAAATTGAATGGAGTCTCATTGCAAGAGGCTCTGGACATCCTCGCTTTCAATTCCAATACCTTTTGGCGTCCTGTGACGCCGAACACCATCTTTATTGCCGCCAACACTCCAAACAAGCGCAAAGAGCTGGAACAAAACGTCCTTAAAACTTTTTATCTTTCCAATATTTCCACGCCTACTGATCTACAGGACATCGGCAACGCACTACGTAGCATTCTCGAATTCCAAAAAGTACAGGTAGTAAACTCCCAGAACGCCATCATCGTCCGCGGTACTCCGGACCAGGTGGCTCTGGCCGAGAAGGTCATCGGCGACATCGATAAGAGCAAGCCGGAAGTGATCGTGGAAGTGGCGATCATGCAGGTGCGTCGCGACAAATTGCGCAATCTGGGGATTCAGCCGCCCGCCAGCGCCTCCGTAGCATTGACGGGACCCACTACCAGCACCACTACAACTCCAACTACCACCACAGGTACTACGACGACACCCACTACTACCGGAAACGTCACCCTGAATACTTTTAACAACCTTAAGGCAACCGATTTCGCCGTAACCCTTCCGGGCGCGACTGCCAACTTTCTTTACACTGACAGTGATTCAAAGTTGATTCAGAATCCGCAGATCCGTGCTTCTGACGGTCAAAAGGCTTCATTGAAGATTGGCGACCGCATTCCCATAGCCACAGGTTCTATCGGCAATCCGATTGGCGGAGGCTTTAATGCATCGGCTGGATTGGTCAACACACAATTTCAATACATTGACGTAGGCGTGAACATCGATATCACCCCACGAGTCTTCCAGGGACGTGAAGTTGGATTGAAGCTGGCACTGGACGTTTCATCGGTCAGCAGCTTCCAAAACATTGGCGGGATCAATCAACCGGTTATCAGCCAGAAGAAAGTCGAACATGACATCCGCCTTAAAGAAGGCGAGGTTAACATCCTGGGTGGCATTTTCGAACAGACGGATACCAAGACTATAAACGGCTTGCCCGGATTGGCCCAGTTGCCGTTCCTGAGATATTTGTTCTCCTCGGAAAACCACGAGGTAATCAATAATGAGATCGTCTTCGTACTGATACCGCACATTGTCCGTGGACAGGAATTGAGTGACCTCAACAATCGCGCAATCGATGTCGGGACCGGCAGTTCGCTTGAATTGCGTCGTGTGGCCAGACCGACTTCCAACACCCCGGCAAGTTCGGCGCCGCAATCTCCGGCTCCTCCTAAGCCGCCGACACCGACTCCGATACAGCCACAATCGCAACTGCCAAACGGCTCACAGCCTACTACTGGACAGCAGCAGGGAACCCCGCCGGTGCAGACCGCATCCGCCGCTACACCGAATACGCCCGCTGCGAGTCCGTCGACCACGAGCTTGCGCATTGATCCACCCAATCTTTCGCCGACTCCGGGCTCAACGTTCAACGTAAATGTCATGGTCGCCGGCGCAAAGGACATGTACTCAGCGCCGATGCAGATCAGTTATGACCCGAGTTTGCTGCAGTTTATGAATGTAGCCAACGGTGACTTGCTGTCACGCGACGGACAAGCCGTGGCGTTGGTCCATCGTGAGGATGCTGGCAGCATTCAGGCGAATGCAACTCGGCCGCCGGGTTCCGGCGGGATCTCAGGAGACGGAGTCGTTTACACGCTTACCTTCAAAGCAAAAGGAGCGGGGACGACCAACATCAATATTCGCCCCAGCGTGCGCAACAGCAGCATGCAAATTATCCCGGTTTCGGTTTCGCCGGCGGTGATTGCTGTAAAGTAGGCCCTCTGGCATTGATTCCGGAGTGTAAAATTCGTAGGATTTAAGAATGCTGTCCTGGTTC
>JAOAPL010000006.1 GCA_025462925.1 Acidobacteriaceae bacterium | reverse complement strand
CCGCTATAATCCGCACACCAATGGACTTTGATCAGCTGATCACATTCATGGAGGTCGCGAAGCTCGGCAGCTTCTCGCGCGCCGGGCAGAAGATCTTCCGTTCTCAGTCCGCCGTAAGCGCGCAAATTCGCCAACTTGAACAGGAGTACGGCGACCGCTTGCTCGACCGCGCGGGCAAGGACGTAACGCTGACCCCGGCAGGGCGCGTGCTATTTGCGTACGCCGAGCGCATGCTGCAAATCAAAGACGAGTCGCTGCTGGCGGTGGCCGATCAGGGAAGCCTGCCTCGAGGCACGATTACCGTCGGTGCCAACGAGGCCACGTGCCTTTACGTGCTGCCCGACGTCTTCGCCAAATATTGCAACCTGTATCCCGGCGTGCAGATCAGCATCTACCGCAACTTCAGTTACAAGATTGTCGAGAAGTTGGAAGGCGGAACCATTGACGTCGGCATCGTGACCATGCCCGTGAAAAGCTCGAGCCTCAAGGCGCATGCGATTTTCCGCGACCAGTTGATGCTGATGGTAAGTCCGCAGAATCCGCTGGCAAAGATGGAAGTAGTGCCCATCAGTGAGATCGCGAAATATCCATTGCTGCTGCCAAAAACCGGTTTCAGCCGCCGCGTGATGGACAAGCTATTCCGCCCCTACGCCGGAAAGCTGCAAGTCCGAATGGAACTACCCAGTGTTGGCATGATCAAGAGCTTCGTTGCCGCCGGATTGGGCGTCTCGATCATCAGTGCCAGCTTTGCCCGCGACCAAGTGCTAGCCGGACGCGTGAAGCTCATCCCCATCAAAGGCGAGGAACTCTGGCGAGAGTTGGGCGTGGCCTACCGTCGCGACCGTACTCTAACTCGCGCCACCGATACTTTTATCAACACCGTGCGACAGCTGGCCGTGACCTCGAAGTAGGTGGCGTCGCCGTAGGCCGTCGTTGGTCGTGCGCCGTTGGTCGTTGGCACTGGGTCGTTGGTTGTTGCTAGTCCGTGGTTGGTCATTTGTCGTCGATCGTGGGTCGTTGGTTCTTCGCGGTTGATCGTCGGCCGTTGGTGGTTGCGAAGCGGGAATAATTTCCGTCAGCACTCGCAAATCACAGTAGTAACCCAGAACATCAGCCGCGAAGCGGCGCCAGAACGCAGCCCAGGGCGCAAGCCCTGGGTGACAGAGAGGACCGTTGAAGCCCCGAATGGGGCGAAAGAACGGTCCCCGGCAGGTTCTCAGGACTAGATAGCCCCCCGACCAACGACGAACGACCAACGACGCACGACCACCGTCCAACCACGATTCATTTTCCTAATACCGTCCATCAAATTTTCCAATTTCAGATCGACTCCAGATGTTGTTAAGGTAAACCTAGCTGCCTGAGGTTTCGCTCCTGACGGAACAGAGCCAAGGTGAGTCCAAAAGTGGGGGTCTCCAATGACGGATCTGGAGAGCAAGATCGATAACATTTTGGAGGAACATCAGCACGAGAGCGGGCTCAACATGATTGGCGGCCGCCGACGGCTAATCGACCGCCTGGTGCAATTCTTCGAAGAGGGACAGCAGACGCAAAGCCAAAGCGCTGCGCCGGCTCGATCCCGAGAAAATTAATCGTCTCTCTTCCTCCTGAACAAGCCCGCTGCGAAAGCAGCGGGCTTTTGCTTTATACAGCATGCCGTTCATGAAAGTCTTGCCTATATAATCTGCAAGCCAGCAAGCAGTTCATGCGATCAGTACTCGTTGGCGATACGTTAACTAATTGCAAAGTGTTTGTGGAATAGATCATTCTGCGGCTAAGTCGTGAGTGAAATAGCCTGTTTTGGCCAGTTATCATTGGGTCGCCTATTTTCCCGACAGGGAGGACACCTCGTCCATTATGCATTTCCTCATCATGCTTTTGAGTACGGATTGGTTTTTCCCTTTCTGGTCCGAAATAGGCCTCGATCTTGACAGTGCAATGAAGGCAAGAATGCAAGAAGGTTGTCGCGAAATCGTCAGGACGGTCGTTGTTGGGAAGTCTGTGGACGACGAAGGGGAATTCGATTATGTAGACTGGACGCCAAAAGCCGAGTTGAAGGCGAAGTCCATACTTCTTGACCTGACAGACAAACTTGATGCAAAGGGTGCAGCATCTGCTTTGCTCGAGGAATGGATGTCCAGGGACCATGATGGTCTGACAAGTACACTGATGCTCAGTCTGCTTACCCATGAATTGATCGAAGGTGTCGGCTTGAACACTAGCCCGGCTCCGGACTTCGCGATTCGTGCCGCCGTAATGGAGGCGACCGTTTCCTATGATCTCGATCCGAGCCAATTCGCGGAAATATCAATGAAATCTACATCGAGTTGGGACAAGTACGTGCGAAGCCTTCTTGATCTGGATGAAATGCCTGACGCGCTCTCAGTTAACCTTGTTCCAGCCGTACAGGTCCATCGATTAAGGATGCTTTGGAATCGCGTTTCCGAACGACTAACGGTGAGACAGAGACAGGAGTTGCTCTCGTGGTATCGTCCAATAGCCAAGTCTCGCGCCTTCCATTGGAACCTGTTCCCAGCTTCATTAGTGGGCGTCGGTACGCATATTTTCACATCGGAGGCTCATTTGACCCTGATGAAGTCACACGTAGGGTGGGAGTAATCCCCTCGGAAACTGTGCGGGAGGGGGATGCCATCGGCGGTACTTCGAAGAAAAGGCCGTGTAGCCTGTGGGCGCTCCATTCGCGTTTGGAACGGACCGCTCCGCTGGAACGGCATGTACAAGATGTTCTCGACCAGCTTGATATGAATAAACTGGCGTTCGAAGAACTCAGCCGCGAATTTGGTGGAACCATGGAACTCGTTGGCTACTTCCGAGAGTGCGAACCCGGCGTTGCTCTCGAGCGAGAGCTTGTGGAGAGAATGGCGATGTACGCACTCACTCTGGACTGCGATTTCTACTGTCGTTGATAACTGGTGAAAAATCGCCAGTACACTCCGAATGAGAAAGTCATGCGCCGCCTCGAGAATCAAGTATTTGATTGAAAGAGCATCTTTCTCACGGCACTCGAACAAATAATGTTCATGGAGCTTGCGCGAATCCTATCTCCGGAGTCCTTCCCTCCAGTTGTTTGAGCTCCTAGTCACCTGAAAACAATCGTTCTTCCCTCAATTTCCCCTTGACACCCGCGCCCCGTGCCGTACACTAGATGAATAATTATTCACTGATGTGAATATTAATCCATGAGCAAGCTGTCCCGGCACAAAGCGATTCTGCAGCTACTGGAGCAAGGCCCGGTTTCGAGCCAGGAAGAACTCCAAAGGCTGCTGCATCGGCGCGGCTTCGACGCCGGCCAAGCCACTCTTTCTCGCGACACTCGCGAGCTGGGCTTGGTGAAGTCCTCAGGTGGATATTCATTGCCGGGCAGGGAAGCAGCCGGCGAGACGGATTTGCCCTCGGTATCGCGTCTGGTGCGGGAGTTCGTGACCAGTGTTCGTACCGCGCAAAACCTGCTGGTGACCAAGACCAGCGTCGGCAGCGCCCAACCCGTGGCGGCGGCCCTCGATGAAGAGAACTGGCCAGAGGCCATCGGCACGGTCGCCGGAGACGACACCATTCTCATCGTTTGCGAGAACAAGCGCGCGGCGGGACGCCTGGCAGACCGCATTCAGGGAATGCTGGCCTGATGCCGGCAAAACTCAAAGTCGCTGTACTCGGAGCCACCGGCTATTCCGGCCTGGAGCTTACGCGTCTGCTGCTGCGTCATCCCCAGGTGGAAAAGCCCGTGTTGCTGCGGAGAGCGAATGATTCTGGCAACGGCGCGGTGAATCTCGCTGATATTTTCCCAGCCCTTTCCGGCAATGGTACCTATCCGCTTGAGCCGCTGAATTGGGTCTCGCTGAAGAAAAAAGGAATCCAGCTTCTCTTCCTAGCAACTCCGCATGAAGTTTCGCGGGCGCTGCTGCCGGAAGCTGTCGCGGAAGGATTCCGCGTAATTGATCTCAGTGGAGCGTGGCGGTTGAAGCAGGCGCAACACCGCGCGGTTTATGGATTCGAAGATGAAAACGCAGCCACCGCGGCGGAGCTCACCGAAAAAGCGGTCTACGGATTGCCGGAACTAAATAGCGACAAAATTGCCGGCGCCACCGTTGTCGCCAATCCCGGATGCTACGCGACCACGGTCATACTCGCGCTCGCGCCCCTGTTGAAAGCGGGACTCGCCGACCGCGAGCGGGGCATCATCGCCGACTCGAAATCCGGCGTTTCGGGCGCGGGCAAAGAGCCTACGTCGCGCACGCACTTTGTTTCAGTCGCCGACAACCTCTCCGCGTATGGGGTGTTCACGCATCGCCATCTGGGAGAAATGGCCGAACAACTCCAGCTCACGGCCAACGAACTGACGTTCACGCCGCACCTGTTGCCGATTCCTCGCGGAATCTTGTCCACGATCTACGTTTATCTGAAACGCCCAATGCAGGCGACAGAAGTGGAATCCTGCTATCGCGAGTTCTACAAAGGCCGCCGATTTGTGCGCGTATTTGGAACACCAAAGCTGCCGGAGATCCAGTTCTCGCTGAACACAAATTATTGCGACTTGGGATTTTGTCTCGCGCCGGACGGACAACGCCTGGTGATCGTCTCCTGCGAGGACAACCTCATCAAGGGCGCCGCGGGACAGGCTGTCCAGAACATGAACCTGATGCACGGGTGGCCAGAAGAAGAGGGGCTCTTATGAAAGACGCAGGGCTGATTTGAAGATCGTAATTAAGGTCGGCGGAGTCGCGCTCGAAGACGAAGCCACGCTGCACAAATGTGCGCGGGCGGCAGTCGAGATGGCGAAAGATGGGCACCGTGTCGCGGTTGTGCACGGAGGCGGTTCCGCATTGACGCGGACACTCAAGCTCCTCGGCAAGCAGAGCGATTTCATCGACGGCCTGCGAATCACAGACGCCGAAACTCGTGACGTTGCGCTGATGGTTCTCGCGGGCATGGTGAACAAAAAAGTCGTCGCCGCGATCGTGCGCGCAGGACTGCCCGCGGTTGGTTTCTGCGGTGGTGACGGCATGACCTTTCGCGCGCGCAAAAAACAGACACTCGGCTACGACTTGGGATTTGTCGGCGAAATTTGCTCGGTCGAACCGCGCTGGTTCGAGGCGATCTGGAACGAGGGCGGCATCCCTGTACTTTCGTCGCTCGCCCTTGGTTCGGACGGCGAGTACTACAACGTGAACGCCGATCAGATGGCGTCAGCATGCGCGGTGGCTTGTCACGCCGACACGCTGATTTTCCTGACTGACGTTCCGGGAGTGAAGGGAGCAGACGGCGTAGTGATGCCTTGGCTTACCACAAAACAAGTTCCCACACTGATCGCCGACGCCGTAGTCGGCGGAGGGATGCTCCCAAAACTTGAAGCGTGCACCAACGCCCTAAGGAGAGGAGTCAGCCGGGTGCGCATCCTCCCCGCATCTCAGGCGGAGGTGCTGCCGCAATTTTATTTTCAGAAACTCGAATACGGGACGGAGGTCATTGGAGCATGAGCCTGGCCACCGTCATCCGCGCCGAACAAAAATTGCTTCTGCCCACCTATGACCGGCAAAAGGTGCTCTTCACGCACGGTCGGGGCATTTATCTCTGGGACTCGAAAGGCAAACGCTATTTAGATTTCCTGAGCGGAATTGGGGTGAACGCGCTTGGCCATGCGCATCCCGCGATCCAGAAAGTTCTGAAGAAGCAGGCAGGGAGGCTGATTCACACTTCGAATCTCTTCTACCACGAGTATCAGGCGGAACTGGCGAAGCGGCTCACGAAGATATCAGGAC
>JAOAPL010000404.1 GCA_025462925.1 Acidobacteriaceae bacterium | reverse complement strand
TACATTCGCGTTAATTCGAGTTTGGGAGGCGCAGCTCCGGCCAGCATCGTGGTTTTGCCGGTGCTATTCGAAGGCGAGGCGAGGGCGGTTATTGAGCTGGCTTCCTTCAGCCAGTTTAGCGAAGTACACCTTGCGTTTCTTGACCTGCTAACCGAGTCCATCGGCATCGTGCTCAACACCATCGCGGCCACGATGCGTACGGAGGAATTGCTGAAGCAATCCCAAGCGTTGGCGGAAAAACTGCAGAGCCAGCAGTTGCAGTTGCAGCAAACCAACGCGGAGCTGCAAGAGAAAGCGCAGCTACTGGCCGAACAGAAGACGGAAGTCGAGACCAAGAACCGCGAAGTCGAGCAGGCCAAGCAGCAGTTGGAAGAAAAGGCCGAACAGCTCGCGCTCACTTCCAAGTACAAGAGCGAATTCCTTGCCAACATGAGTCACGAGCTGCGCACCCCGCTCAATAACCTGCTGATCCTTGCCAGAATGCTGGCGGAAAACTCCGAGAAGAACCTGCTCTCGAAGCAAGTGAAATTCGCGGAGACGATTCACTCGTCCGGCACGGACCTGCTTGCGCTCATCAATGACATTCTCGACCTGTCCAAGATTGAGTCCGGCAAGATGGACGTGGAACTTGGCCCGGTGCAATTGACGCAGCTTCAGGACTACTGCTCACGAACGTTCCGCCACGTGGCCGAAGGCAAGGGTCTCGACTTCACGATCGAGCTGGATCCGACGCTCGGCGAGACGATTCACACGGACACCAAGCGTTTGCAGCAAGTACTCAAGAATCTTTTGTCGAATGCGCTGAAGTTTACCGAACACGGTACAGTACGACTGAAGATCTCGCGACCGGCTGCGGGATTCCGTACTACGCATCCGGTTCTTAGCCGCGTCAAGACCGTTGTGGCCTTTTCCGTGACCGACACGGGAATCGGCATCCCGCAAGAAAAACAACGCATCATCTTTGAGGCATTTCAGCAGGCGGACGGAACCACTAGCCGCAAATACGGTGGAACCGGCCTAGGCCTTTCCATCAGCCGCGAACTGGCAAGGTTGCTGGGAGGCGAAATCCGGTTGGAGAGCGCGCCTGGGGTTGGCAGCACGTTTACCCTCTACCTGCCGCAGGTGTACGTGAGCACAATGCAAGCGAAGGTTGCGGAGTTGCCGCGTATACAGCCTTCGAGCGATACGTTGGTTCCTGTGTCAACCGTGGAAGAAAACGCGGTTGCGAGCCTCTCGCCGGCGCGTATAGGCGTGACGGAAATACTCGCGGAGGACCTGGTCGTCGAAGACGACCGAGGCAATATCAAGCCGGGTGATCCGGTACTACTGATCATCGAGGACGACGTCACTTTTGCGCGTATCCTCGTTGATATGGCACGAAGCAACCATCTGAAAGCGGTTGTTGCCCTGCGCGGCGCAACGGCACTGTCTCTCGCGAGGGAATTTAAGCCCGGCGCCGTGACGCTGGACATTGCTCTGCCAGACATGGTGGGTTGGACCATCCTGGATCGTCTAAAACACGACCCAGCGACTCGCCACATTCCTGTTCACGTGATTTCTGGCGACGACAATCGCCGGCGTGGACTAGCACTGGGAGCGATGACCTACTTGCAAAAGTCGGTGGGCGGTGGCTCGATCGACGAAGCTTTCAGTGCGATTCAGCACTCTATGGACACGGCCACTAAAAAGTTGCTGATTGTGGGGAATGCTGCCCACAGCGACGATTTGAAGGCGATCGTCGGCGGCAACGACATTGAAATCATGACCGCCGCCAGTCCAGACGAGGCTTTGTCTCTTCTCGAAAACGACCGCGCGGACGCGATCATCTTGGAAATGCCTCTGCAGGACATGGGCGTCCTGGGCTTCGTGCAGGACGTGCACAAGAAGAGCAAGCCTCCCATCATCCTTTTCGGCGACACAACAAATAACGGCGATGAGGTGGATCTAAGCGATGTTTCTCAATCCGGCGTTATTCGGCACGCTTCTTCGTTGGAACGCCTACTCGACGAAACGGTGCTTTTGCTGCATCGGCCGGAATCAGTGCTCTCTGACCAGCAGCGCCAAATCCTTGCGGAAATGCGCAAGAACGATTCGGCGCTGGCTAACAAGAAGGTGCTGGTCATCGACGACGACCTGCGAAACATTTTCGCCCTGACCAGTTTGCTGGAACATCATGACATCAAGGTGCTGCATGCGGAAAACGGCCGCGCGGGGATTGAGTTGCTGCGCAGGACGCCCGACGTGGACATCATCCTGATGGACATCATGATGCCCGAAATGGACGGTTATGAGACCACGCAGGCAATCCGCAAAGTTCCTGCGTTCCAGAACCTGCCGATTATCGCGCTGACCGCTAAGGCGATGAAGGGCGATCGCGACAAGTGCCTGGAGGCCGGGGCATCCGATTACGTCACAAAGCCTGTGGACCTCGAGCAGCTTTTTGCGGTCATGCGTGTCTGGATTTCGCGGCGCTCGGAACGCATACCGCACCACGTCTCGTCAGGGGCCGCGGTATGAGCACTCCGTCTCGACAAATGCCCGGCGGTCTTGGTGCAGGCGCGTCCAGCGCCGGCGGGCAACGGGAAGAAGCGATCGCCCAGGAGAAGGTGAAGATTCTTCTTGTGGATGATAACCCGGACAACCTGGTATCGATCGAGGCCGCGCTAGATACGCTGAACGAAGAGCTGGTGTCCGCGCGATCTGGAACAGAGGCATTGCGCTATCTGCTCGAGAGTGATTTCGCGGCGATCTTGTTGGACGTCAAAATGCCCGACATGGATGGCTTCGAAACCGCCGAGCTGATTCGCTCTCGCAAACGCAGCCAGCATACTCCCATTCTGTTCTTGACCGCGTATCGCAACGAAGAGCATCTGTTTCGCGGTTACGATCTTGGCGCAGTCGATTTCTTGTTCAAGCCCATAGTGCCCGAAATACTTCGCTCCAAAGTAGCCGTTTTCGTGGAGCTTAGCCGCAGCGCGCAGCGCCAGCGCAGGCAAGCGGAGATTTTGGCCAAGGCGGAGCTGAAATTTCGGTCTCTGCTCGAGGCCGCGCCGGACGCCATGCTCATCACCACCGCGGAAGGTGAAATCGTCCTGGCGAATTCCCGTGCGGATGACATGTTTGGCTACAGCCGGCAGGAGTTGCTTGGAAAAAACATTCGCGTTGTGGTGCCGTCGTGGACGCTGAGCAGTTATCACGTCGGAGAGCTTTCCTCTGTTTGTAAAGATAGTTCGACGTTCCCCTCGGAAATCAGTTCGAGCCCATTGCAGACCGAAGAAGGACTCTTAATAACGAGCGCCATTCGCGATATCAGCGAAAGGAAGCGAGCCGAGCAGCGCATCGCGGAGCAGACGCAACAATTGCATGAGGCGAACCGTGAGCTGCGCCACTTGTCCTCTCGCATAGTCGCGATTCGCGATGAAGAACGGAGAAGGCTCGGTCGAGAGTTGCACGACAGCCAGGGGCAGTACTTGGCGGCCATCAAGATGAATCTCGAAATGATCGAGACAACGGACGCAGCGCTCTCGACTCTTCAAAAATCGGCGTTGACCGAGGCTATTACTCTGCTGGAGCGGTCAATGCGCGAGATTCGCGTGATTTCGCACCTCCTGCACCCGCCATTGCTGGACGAAATTGGACTGCAGGCCGTCGTTCCTTGGTACCTGAATAGTTTTTCTGAACGCAGCGGCATTCAAATTGATTTGGAGATGCCTTCTGATATTTCCAAGCTCCCCGATCAAGTGGAGCTTGCAGTTTTCCGCGTTTTGCAGGAGTGCTTGACCAATGTTCACCGGCACTCTGGAAGTAAGGTCGCGAAGGTGAAGATTCTTCCTGAAGATACCGGTGTCATCTTGGAAGTCAGCGATCGCGGCCGGGGAGTGAGTTCTCAGAACGGTTCTGATCCGGTAATGGGCGTTGGAATCACCGGAATGCGGGAGCGCGTTCGAGAACTGGGCGGGCAATTCGAGATCAATTCAACTTCCGAAGGCACAATCGTGCGGGCCGTTTTGCCGATCGGCGAACAAATTGGCAATCATGCGGTTAAGCTTCAGTCTGATCTGGTCTAATTCCCCAAGTCGTGACGCGTAGCGTCTGCGCAGCGAACTGAATCGGTCTGGCTTGCTAATGTCTTTTCCACGCCTGTAGCGATACAATCCCGCAACTGCTTTCCGGAGAGACTTCCGTGGGAGACGAGCGACGCCGCACGCCCCGCTATCCGTTTATCGCTACCGCTGAGGTGGTGGATCAATCGTCCCAGGCCAGCGTCTCTACTCGCGTGACCGAACTTAGTCTTCATGGCTGCTACTTGGACATGCCCGACCCTTTGCCCACGGATACACAGATTAAGATCAAAATTTATTGCGAGGGGAAGTTCTTCGAGTCTAGCGGAGTGATTGTGTACTCGCAACCGAATCTGGGCGTTGGCGTTACGTTCCGCGAGGTCCGGCCGCAATTTCTGAGTGTGCTGAAACAATGGCTGCTGGTGGCCGCGGTCGCCAAATACGGCACTAAGCCGTAATGGCGCAGAACTCGCTGGATCAAGGCATGTTGAAGGATTGCGATACCTCAGCGCGAAGGCCTTTCGGTCTGCAAAGCCATGTGGAGTACGTCTGCGAGGTGCATCGCGGTTCGGCCCGTGCTTTGCCGGATCTGCTCGCGGCAACTAAAGCCATCCGCCACGATTAATGTTTCAGGTGCGGCGCTCCGCACTGCGGGCAGCAAGACACGCTCGCCTACCGCTTGCGCGATCGCATACTTGTCTCGTTCGAATCCGAAGGGTCCGGCCATTCCGCAGCAGCCGGTATCAGGGCATTGCACTTCCGCTCCCGTGCGACGCAGCAATGATTCTTCATCGCCCATTTTTATGAGCGCTCTGTGATGACAATGGCCGTGCAAGAGAATCTTGGCGGGGAGTTTTGGAGGCGCGTAGCCTGGCGCTTGATTTTGCAGGAATTCGCTTAGCAAGAATGTTTGCTGGCGCAACCGGCTCGCTCGCGCGTCACGGGGGAACAAATTGCGCAACTCGTCCCGGAAAACGGAGGCGCAGCTCGGCTCGAGTACAACGATTGGCAAGCCATCCTCGATTTCCGGGCTT
>JAOAPL010000388.1 GCA_025462925.1 Acidobacteriaceae bacterium | reverse complement strand
GCGGACGGCGCGAGTTGGCATGACAAGGTGATGCGCAAGTGCGCCGAGTCGGTCGAAGTCAAGCAGAAGTTCTTCGAGCATTACGCCACCGCCATCGGCGAGCTCAGCCAGAAAATGGCGGAACGGTTCCGCGACGGCCACCAGCTTTGGGTGATGGGCAACGGCGGCAGCGCGTGCGATGCGCAGCACGTCGCGGTGGAGTTCATCCATCCCATCATCGAAAAACGCCGCGCCTTGCCGGCGCTCGACCTGGTCAGCCAGATCTCGGTGGTGACAGCGATTTCCAACGACAAGGATTTCGCCAAGGTCTTCGTAGACCAGTTGGAACTATGGGGCAAGCCGGGAGACATGGCGCTGGCAATTTCCACCAGCGGCAAATCCCCCAACCTTATTTATGCACTCGAAGTGGCCCGCCGCAAAGGAATGCTGACCATCGCGTTCTCCGGAAAAGATGGAGGACGTTTGCCAGAAGCCACGGACTATTGCTTCACCGTTCCAAGTTTCAGCATCCACCGCATACAGGAATCTCACGTTGCGCTGCTGCACATTCTTTGGGACCTGACGCACGTTGCGCTGGGCGAGGAAGACGTGATCTGACCCTCGGGGCAGGGAAGGCCGGCTTATAGTCGCGATCGATCGAGTAAGGAGCGAATGGGATCGAATGAGGATTGAATGAGTAAGACCACGACAGACAAAGCGTACACCGACACTGACTCACCGGATCGCGAGGAAAGCAGACTTGAAATCGATGGCAGTCTGCTGGGCGCGGTATGCCCGACGCCTATCTTCGACCACAAGCATATCGTGCTGGGACACGGCAGTGGCGGAAAGCTGACCTCCGAGCTGATCGAGAAGATGTTTCTGCCGGCCTTCGCCAATCCTCTGCTGGAAAAGCTCGATGACCAGGCAGTCCTTGAGATCGGCAGCAGCAGACTTGCCTTCACCACCGATTCTTTTGTGGTGACCCCGATCTTCTTCCCAGGCGGCAACATCGGTGACCTGGCAATTAACGGCACGGTAAATGACCTGGCGATGAGCGGGGCACGTCCGCTGTACTTGTCCGTAGCCTTCATCCTCGAAGAAGGACTGCCCACCGAAGAGCTGCAGCGAGTGGTGGATTCCATGCGGGCCGCGGCACGCGAAGCCGGCGTACAACTGGTAACCGGTGACACCAAGGTCGTGAACCGCGGCAAAGGTGACAAGATATTCATCACCACCTCAGGCGTGGGCGTGATTGAGAAACCCGTAAATATCTCCAGCCACCTCGCGCACCCGGGCGACAAGGTGGTGCTCAGCGGATATATCGGCGATCACGGCATGGCCATTATGTCGCAGCGCGAGAATCTTGAATTCGAAGGCCGGATCGAAAGTGACACTGCGCCGCTGCACGGCCTGGTCGCATCCATGCTTGAGGCCGGCGAGGTCCATTGCATGCGCGATCCCACTCGCGGCGGCGTAGCCACAACGCTGAATGAAATCGCTGCACGCTCCCGGGTCGGCATTAATATTCGCGAGAATGATCTCCCGGTTCGCGAATCCGTAAAGGGAGCTTGCGAGATCCTGGGCATGGACGCTCTCTATGTCGCCAATGAAGGCAAACTGGTGGCGATAGTCGCTCCGGAGACAGCAGACGCGATAGTGAAGTGCATGATCGAGCACCCGTTGGGGCGCGACGCGCGCGTCATCGGAGAGATCGTCAGTGATCATCCAGGCATGGTACTGATGAAGACGGAGATCGGAGGAACGCGTGTCCTAGACGTAATGTTTGGGGAGCAGTTGCCGAGGATCTGCTGATAAAGAATCTGCTGATTGCAGACGATTCCTGCTCCGGACAGAGTTGCGCGATTTAGTCTGCTGAAGCCTTGACGCGTTTTGCCGCCATCTGTAGCATTGTTTGGTCTTGAGGAGTTGGGCAGCATGTCTTGTTCGCCCAATTCGATGTTTTTCGCAATCCTTTGCGATTCGTGTAAACCCAAAAACTTCAAAAACCTGAATGCGCCGACTGACTACGCGTTAGTCCTCTCTCCGCTCCGCCGTTCCATCTCTCGATCCAACAAACAGCGAACAAATCTTAGAGTCCATGCCAGTGTTCGTGATTTTGTAAGGAGGAAGCCGCATGCCCGCAGAAAGTGTTCCGTATGGCCGGAAGACTCAAAAGCCATCTCCAGTAAAAGATGTGCACATTCTTTGGATCACCGCTGGATTGGGGTGCGATGGCGACTCGGTGTCGATCACCGCGGCTACACAGCCGAGCATTGAAGATGTGATCCTCGGGGCCATCCCAGGCCTTCCCAAAGTTCACGTACATAATCCCGTGCTCGCTTATGAGAACGGCGACGAGTTCATGAAATTTTGGTACATGGCAGAAAAAGGCCAATTGGATCCGTTCGTCCTGGTCGTGGAAGGCTCCATTCCCAACGAGAAGATCAAGAAGGAAGGCTACTGGGCAGCACTGGGAACAGATTCGACCACCGGACAACCGATTCCGACATGTGACTGGATCGACCGGCTGGCGCCGAAGGCTTTGGCGGTGGTGACTGCGGGCACCTGCTCTGCGTATGGCGGCATACATGCCATGGAGGGCAATCCCACCGGATGTATGGGACTGGCCGACTATCTCGGCTGGGGTTGGAAGTCGAAAGCGGGAATCCCCATTGTGAATGTACCCGGATGCCCGGTGCAGCCCGACAATTTCATGGAGACATTGCTTTATCTCCTTTACCAGGTTGCGGGCCTGGCACCGATGATCCCGCTGGATGACGTGGGCAGACCCACTTGGCTTTTCGGGAAAACGGTACACGAGGGCTGTGATCGAGGCGGATATTACGAGCAGGGGCAGTTCGCCCACGCATACGGTCAACCCGAGTGTCTGGTAAAGATCGGATGTTGGGGGCCAGTAGTTAATTGCAATGTGACCAAGCGTGGCTGGATGGCGGGCATCGGCGGTTGCCCTAATGTCGGCGGCATTTGCATCGGCTGTACGATGCCCGGATTTCCCGATAAATTCATGCCCTTCATGGATTCTCCGCCGGGGTCGCTTGTCTCGTCGAACGCAGTCAAGGTGTATGGCGGCGTGATCAAGGCGCTACGCAATTTCACACAGAAGACCGCCAACAAAGAACCAAGGTGGCGGCATCCCGGAACCAGACTCACAACCGGCTATCAACCTAGGGCATTTTGAGCGAAAGGACGCGACACCATGGGAACGATCACAGCGCCGTTCAAGGGAGAGTCCACCAAGCAACGAAACCTGGTGGATATGAACTGGGACCCGATCACCAGGATCGTGGGCAGCCTGGGTATTTTTACTAAGATTGATTTTGATAACCGTCAGGTTGCGGAGTGCTACAGCACTTCTTCGATTTTCCGCGGATACAGCATCTTCATGAAAGGGAAAGATCCTCGCGATGCGCACTTTATTACCAGCCGCATCTGCGGCATCTGCGGAGACAACCATGCTACCTGCGCCTGCTACGCGCAGAACATGGCTTTCGGCATACGTCCGCCGGACATGGCGGAGTGGATCGTGAACCTGGGCGAAGCGGCCGAGTACATGTTCGACCACAATATTTTCCAGGACAATCTGGTCGGCGTGGATTTTTGCGAGACGATGGTGAAGGAGACCAACCCTGGTGTGTGGGACAAAGCCCAGAGGACGGCAGCTCCGAATGCCGACAAACACGGCTACCGCACCATTGCCGAAATCATGACCGCACTCAACCCGTTCACGGGTGAGTTCTACCGCGAGACTCTGCACGTGAGCCGCTACACCCGCGAAATGTTTTGCTTAATGGAAGGCCGTCACGTACATCCCTCTACGTTGTACCCCGGCGGCGTAGGCACCGTGCCTACCGTACAGCTGTTCACCGACTACCTGGTCCGGCTGATGAAATACGTCGAATTCATGAAAAAAGTCGTGCCTTTACACAATGACCTTTTCGACTTTTTCTACGAAGCACTGCCAGGATACGAAAAAGTAGGTCAGAGACGTGTCCTGCTCGGCTGCTGGGGATCATTCAACGATCCAAAGACATGCGATTACACCTACAAAAACATGTCGCAGTGGGGACGCGCCATGTTCGTGACCCCCGGGGTTGTGGTGGACGGCCAACTGGTCACCAATGATCTGGTTGACATCAATCTCAACATCCGCATCCTGCTAGGCAGCTCTTATTACGACGACTGGCAGGATGGCGAAACCTTCGTAAAGACCGATCCACTGGGCAATCCGGTGGACAAGCGCCATCCCTGGAACCAGACCACAACACCGCGACCGCAAAAGCGGGACTTTAAAGACAAGTACACCTGGGTCATGTCGCCGCGGTGGTATGACAAACGAACAAAAGATTATCTTGCGCTCGACACCGGGGGAGGTCCGATCGCCCGCCTCTGGGCGACGGCATTGGCCGGGCTCGTGGACATTGGCTATGTCAAGTCCACCGGCAGCAGCGTCAAGATCTATCTGCCCAAGACGGCCATGAAACCGGAAGTCGAGTTCGAGTGGAAAATCCCCAAATGGAGCAACGCCATTGAGCGCGATCGCGCCCGCACTTACTTCCAGGCATATGCCGCGGCGTGTGCTTTGCATTTCGTCGAGAAGGCGCTTGCCGAGTTGCACGCGGGTAGAACGAGGACCTTTACAGAGTTTAAGGTTCCGGAAAACGCCATTGGCTGCGGCTTCCACGAAGCAGTGCGCGGAGTGCTTTCGCACCATGTGGTGATCCGCGATGGTAAGATCGCCAACTACCACCCTTATCCGCCCACCCCGTGGAACGCAAATCCGCGTGATGTCTATGGCACTCCGGGCCCGTACGAGGACGCGGTACAGAACACGCCGATCTTCGAGGAGAACGGCCCCGACAAGTTCAAAGGCATCGACATCATGCGCGCGGTGCGGAGCTTCGATCCCTGTCTGCCCTGCGGCGTGCACATGTATCTGGGCAACGGAAAGGTGCTGGAGACGCGGCATTCACCTATGTTCGGAGTGCAGCCATAACCAGGGCCCAGGATGACCATTCAGAACAAGGGTTTTCAAGAACGGATCCAACGCATCGAGGCGCTGACCCGCAAGATTGAGGAAGTAGCCGATCCCGACCTGCGGGCCAGCACCCGGGCGCTGCTTGAGGCGGTGATGGAGCTCCACGGCGCCGGCTTCGAGCGGATGATGGATATCATCGCGCCGGGGCAGGGAGATGATTCGAAAATTCTAGAACGCCTCGCGCAGGATGACCTGGTGAGTAGCTTGCTGTTGCTCTACGGACTTCATCCCGACAACTTTGAGACACGGATACAGGGGGCGGTGAAACGTCTGCAATCTTCTGCGCGGAGCCATGGCAATGAGATCGAACTTCTAGAGATTAGCGAAGACGGAGTGCGGCTGCGGTTGAATGCCGGTCATGGCTGCGGCTCGCACGCCGCTAATTTGAAGACGGAAGTTGAGCAGGCGATCTATAGCGCCGCCCCCGATGTCATGGAACTAGTTATCGAAACTGCAGAAGAAGCGGTAAAAAATCAGTTCGTCCCTCTGGAAAAGCTGCTGGCAACAAACGGCCGCCCACAAGTATGAGTGGCAACAGGATAGCGTGACCCGTGGACGCCACCCAATCATCAAGAAACAGTACCTTCGCGGCACTCCGGCAATTTGTCCGACCCCGCAGCGCGGTCGAGCGCTGCGAAATGTGCAGTCTAGAGTTGCGCGAAGAGCACCAGCACCTTTTCGATCCAGCCAAGCGTGAACTGATCTGTGCCTGCGACGCCTGCTCGCTCCTTTTCCCTGGACAAGGAGCAACCAAGTATCTTCGCGTGCCGCGACGCGGCGCCTCTTTGCCTGACTTCCGCATGTCAGAGGAACAGTGGGCCGATCTCATGATCCCAATTAACTTGGCCTTCTTCTCCTTCCATAGTGCCGCAGCCCGGGTGGTTGTGATGTATCCCAGTCCCGCGGGCGCCACCGAGTCACTGCTTAATCTGGACCGCTGGCAAGACATTGTGCGGGAGAACCCCATCCTCGAAAAAATGGAGCCGGATGTCGAAGCCTTGCTGCTGAACCGCGTCACCGAGCCGCACAGGTACTTCCTGGTTCCAATCGACGAGTGTTACAAGCTGGTGGGGTTAATCCGCACCAATTGGCGCGGTCTTTCCGGCGGCACCGAAGTGTGGAAAGCAATCGAAGACTTCTTTGCTGGACTGGCGGAGCGCTCGAGCATCCGTACGGAGAGGCTCCGTGCCTGACCTCAGTTTTCAAGTCGAGGGTGCTGAGGCGGTCCCATACTCTGCAGCGCCGTTGCTGGCGCTCAAGCTGCGCGTAACCAATGCGAGCCCCGAAGAGG
>JAOAPL010000385.1 GCA_025462925.1 Acidobacteriaceae bacterium | reverse complement strand
GAACTTCGTGTGACGAAGATGGCTTTGTCCGGTCCATTGCTAGAGACTCGAGCTGCCTGGGGAGGCTGTTCAGGTATTTCTGGCCTGACCCAATCCGCACCGGGTCGGCGACGTGATGACGATGATGAATCACCACAATGGCCGAAGCCCGGAGAGACCGTGCAGAATCTGCCGCCGGTGATTCCGGCTGGACATGTGAGTAAGTGTCCCGAAAAAGGGTCCTGCCCCAAGGCGAATGTCAGACCGCCCCCCGGCAGGAGCGTTTACATATCCAAGTTGACTGGTTGTCGGCATAACCGGCCAATCTCTGCCCATTCTCAAGGTATGGCGAGTTTGCGGGCTTCCGTGAGGATCTTGGTGAGTCGGTTGGAAAGGCGGCCAAAGCAACTGCGTTCAGCACCGTTTGGTAGCGCGCGTCGGAACATCTCCAGCACATGTTGAGCCGAGATCAGAGTATCGATGACGCCGTTGAGGCCAGTTCGAAGGATGGCGGGCGACGCCTTCAGTTCAGGAGTAAGGTGGCGAGGTTTTGAGTGCGCCAGGTCGAACTCGCGCCGGAGATCAGACAAGGTCACATCGAGGTAGCGCATCGTCATCTCAGGAGAGGTGTGGCCAAGCAATTTCATCACGGCGGGAAAGCCGACACCGGCTCGAAGCATCTCGGAAGCGTACGTATGGCGAAGCTGATGCGGCACGATTCGCGCGGAGAGATGGAGCGCGTGACACACCTGGTGCAAGTAGTCGCGGAGTTGGCGAACGAGAGCTTCTTTGGTAAGTGGGCGCGCCAGGAGCCATCCATCGGCAGGCAGCGGATCGAGAGAGCGAAAGAACCGTAAGCGCTGGACGAGCTGACAGACAAACGAATCTACTGGAACCAGCCGTTCCGTCTTCAGTTTGCCAAGCGGCACATGAACCGCCCATTGATCCGGCCCGGTGGAGTGGAGGCAGTCAAAAGACAAATCAGCGCACTCGCCGATGCGAATGCTGGTGTGGCGAATCAGCAGAAAGGCGTTGCCGCCCAGATCGTTGCGCTGGAGGAACTCCTGCTGCAGCAGTTGATCCTGCTGTGCGGTGAGCGGGCGTGGGAGTCTTAGCGGGAGACGCGGAATGTCGTCGCTGCGGATCAGATGAACGAGGTCGGAAACCTGTTCCGTCCAAGCCAATTCGTTGAAGATGCGGCGCAGAGCGATGAGCCGGTTGATATAAGATGCGGTTGCCAGGGGCGGTGCTTGCGAGCGCAGGCGAGACATCCAGCCGAGGATGTGTGGCTCACGGCGGAGTTGGTGGAGAGAGCGCACCTCGGGATGAGCGGCGCCGAGATAGATCAGGAAATTGCGGGCGGTCCCGCGGTAGTGCCGCGTCGTTTCCGGATTGAGCGCTGCACTAAGGGAGTCCACGGCGCGGCCGAAGACAGAAGCCATCTGATGTTGGAGCGGCGGACGGCGAGCGCAGTTCACAATGAAATCACCGGAAGTGGGCGAATGTGTTGGGCCACAGCGCGCGCATATTGCAGGTAGACCTCTTGGGGAGTGACCTGGACATATAGCAGCGTGGTCTGGATATCGGCATGCCCCATCAACTGCATAAGCGCGGGCAGGCTGACGCCAGCGCGGACCATGTCCGATGCAAATGTGTGTCGAAACCGATGCGGGTTAGCGAGCGTGACGCCGGTGGTCTGGCGATGATAGCGGAATAAGGAACGCAATCCCGCCGGTGACATGCGTGCTCCGCGTGCGCGTCCTTTCAGGGAGACGAACAGAGCGGAAGTGCAGGGATTGGGGCGTTCCAGCCGCCGATAATGATCGAGCAGTTGAATGGTCTCCGGCGCCAGCGGAAGGAAGCGAAGTTTGCTGCCTTTGCCGCGAACGCGAATTTGTGCTTCGGAAAGCAGCAAGTCGTCCTCATTCAAAGCCAAAACCTCGGCCGATCGCAGGCCTTGCAGGAGCATCAAGCCCACGATGGCCAAGTCGCGCGCAGTGCGGAAACTGGACCAGAAGCGTGCCACCTCATCCACCGACAATGGAACAACGTTGCGCTTGGGTGCTTTCACTCGCAACCGGCTCATGGCCAGCCGTGGCCGACCCAGCCCCATCGGCTTACGCGACAAGAAAGCGTGATGAAAACCGCGAGCAATCTGGCACGGGGCATCAGGGAACTCATTGCGCAAGGCACGGTCTGCGATAGCGACACGGTCATTGATGGTAGATCCCGAAGGCCGAGGCTGTTGGCTGGACTGGAACCGCACATAATCCAGGAGCGTCGATTCGGCAAGATCACCTTCGGCAACGTCGCCCGTGTGATGAACACTCTCCCACCAGCGGACAAAGTGCAGCAGGTGGTGAGCGTAGGTGCGCAGGGTCTTACCAGCGAGACGGCGGACGTATTGGAGATCCAGGTAACGATTGATCCATCTGACCTCCCGTTTCGTGGCCTGTTCAACGATGCGAACGGGACTTTCTGCGGTGTTGGAGGCGTGCTGATAGGTCACGCAGAACTTCATGACCGGGCCGC
Organism: Acidobacteriaceae bacterium; assembly: GCA_025462925.1. Taxonomy (GTDB): domain Bacteria; phylum Acidobacteriota; class Terriglobia; order Terriglobales; family Acidobacteriaceae; genus JAICLA01. Next base: position 1,627 of record JAOAPL010000385.1, on the reverse strand, counting down.
CTCCAGCAGCGACTGGAACTGGCGTGCGTCGCCGCCTTGGACGAAGAAGGAGTTTGGATCGTGGCCCTCGGGCAGCGAGACCGGGCGAGCGGTTATGCCTCGCTCCCGGAGCCTTTGTGATAGGCACTGTGCTGCCTGTTGGCCGCTGCCGTTGCGGTCGGCATCAAAGGCCACATAGACGGTTCGGGGACGGTCGCAGAGTTGTCGGAACTGTTGCACATTGAGATGTGTTCCCAGCGAGCAGGTGATGTTTTCAAAGCCGGCCTGCCACAATACGGCGTAGTCGAACAGACCTTCGACGAGAATCACTTCCGGAAAGGATTGGGCTTGCTGCCATAAGTACAAGCCGCCCTTAGAGCCTGGTAAAAACCGATGTGGGGGCACCGAATCCGAGATGCTGCGACCGTAGAGATTACCCTCCAATGGAAAAACAATACGGCGCACGAATGCGTCATAGCCCGCATCAGTAACCAGACCGGCCTGACATAGAGCCGGCAAAGAGTAACTCAACGGCGAGAGCCAACCTCGCAGACAACCGCCGGGCGCATAACCGATCTGCATGTGCTCGATCAGTGCCAGGGAATGGATGCCGCGTTGGAGCAGATAGGCCACCGCCTCGCTGTGGCGTTGTAACTGAACGCGATAGTATCGCGCGGCTTCGTGCAACAAAGGTGTACCCCGCCAATGACGTAGCAACACCAACGCTTCAGCAAACTTCACCTGGTGATAGAGTTCAGCAAAGCGAATCACATCACCGCCGCGGCCACAGCCGTAACAGTAGAAAAGGTCCTTGTTGGGATCCACCAGAAAGCTTGGTTTGTGATCGTCGTGCAGAGGGCACAGCCCCATCCACCGACCACGGCTGAGTGGCCGCGCCGGGTGCCAATGATGCGCCTGCAGATAGCCCATTAGAGGAATCTGCTGTTTCAAATCGTCGAGAGCTTCGCGATTCACGGACTTCTTGCCTCAAGCGGCAGAATACGGCGGATCGCGATCCAATCCCAGGCAAGAATGGTGGGAAACGTCGAGGCGCTGCAGCCGATAGCCTGCCAGACCTTCGCCGCCAGTAGGGTGTTCCAATGTAGCAAGTGTCCGGCCCAACGTCGCACTGTTGACGGGTCTGGCGACCGCGACGCGTCTGCGACGTCCGGAACAGATCGCTCCCAGTTGCTGTCCGATTGAAGCAACAACTCCCACGCTTTTTGCCGGCAGTGGAGGCTGTAGATCGCTGACGGCGGCGACCAATCGGGCAGCACCGTGAATGTCTTTTTACATGGACGACAGAGACCTCGGCGAATCCAGATTTGCGCGCGCCATTCGTCATGTACTTGTTTGAGCCGCCGTCCGTGACCGATGATGGTCCGCTTGCCGCAGAAAGGGCACACCCGAGGCAGCCGCGTGAGTGGGATCTCGGTCACCCCGGCGTGGTCTTGTCTTCCGCTTCTGGCAGTGCGATAAAGAGAATCACGGCTGGCGTGAAGGCCCGCCGCTGACCGGTTCCTGGAAGTCTCGATCTGCTGGCCGGGCCTTCACCCTCCGGCAAAGTCAGTCTCGAACGAAAAAAGAATACTGCTTTGCGCAGATGGCCGCGAGCCCTCACTCAAGACATTGGCCGGTAAACTTCGGC
>JAOAPL010000366.1 GCA_025462925.1 Acidobacteriaceae bacterium | reverse complement strand
TGGACAAACGTCCGGTCGGCACCCTGCTGCTTCGCCATTTTCAGCAATGCGTAAAGGTGCCGTTGATGCGAATGCACGCCTCCATCGGAAAGAAGGCCGAAGATATGCAGCCGGCGTCCGCCGGTCTTCGCGGTCTTCATGGCATCGAGTAGAACGGGATGGGAAAAGAACTCGCCGTTCTCGATCATCAGGTCGATCTTGGTGATGTCCATGTACACGGTGCGACCGGCGCCCATGTTCAGGTGTCCCACTTCGCTGTTGCCCATTTGTCCATCGGGCAGGCCGACGTATCGTCCGCTGGTGTAGATGAGCGTGTTGGGATAATCGCGCAGGAGATGATCAAAGACCGGCTTGCGGGCGAGCGAAATCGCATTTGCCTTGGATGGCGGCGCGTGGCCCCATCCGTCAAGGATGACGAGGACGAGTGGTTTGGGTGTCATTTACTTGGGCTGCGATTTGGTGGTGGCGTTCTTTCCGGGAGCTTGGACCGTCTTTAACAGCTCGGCCATGCGCTCATCGATCTTCCTTGAGATGGCGGACATCTTTTGTTGCATTCGAGTACCGCTGGCTTGACTCATCTCAGCCATCATGGCCGGAGTCTCATCAAGCATTTTCTGGCCGGATCGCGATGAGTAGAACGCAATAATCTCGGAAACATCTTCCTTGCTCAAGTGTCTTTGGTAGACCGGAATGACATCCTGCAGGAGTTCGTCTACGTTAATCTCCGCGAAAGTATCGTCGGTTAATTTACCCATGATCGCTTGTTGCTCTGCTGTTGCTTCTGGGAGGCGGGCTAAGAACGCCTGACGCGCACTCGCTTTTGCTTGCGCTACAACCTGTTTCAGCATCAACTCCATTGTGGATTTCAATCGCAATTTGTCAATCAGCTTCAAGACGTCTTCGCGGGATGGTGTTGATTGAGTTGCCACACTGCTCTGAGAAAATGCGGAAAGACTGATGCTCAGAAGTAATGACAAGACAAAACCTTTGATTTTCACGATTGACTCCTAAATGTACCTAAGATTTGCTTTCTCCTACGCTCTCGCTTCCCTCACCAATTCGCCTTCATAGTTCAAAGCATCCAGTCCCAGGAAAGTCGCTGCCGGGCCAAGTTCTTCTTCGATGCGTAGCAACTGGTTGTATTTTGCGATGCGGTCGGTTCGCGATGCTGACCCCGTTTTGATCTGTCCTGCGCCGCTGGCTACTGCGAGGTCGGCGATGAATGTGTCTTCGGTCTCGCCGGAGCGATGCGAGATGATGGCGGTGTATCCGTTGCGCCGCGCGAGTTCGATGGCATCGAATGTTTCGGAAACGGAACCGATCTGGTTGACTTTGATGAGGATGGAATTGGCAACGCCCTCGTCGATACCGCGCGCCAGACGTTCAGTGTTAGTGACGAAGAGATCGTCGCCTACTAGCTGAATGATGTCGCCGAGTTGGTCGGTCATCAGCTTCCATCCGTGCCAATCATCTTCGGCTAGGCCGTCTTCGATAGAGACGATAGGATATTTCTTTGCCCAGTCAGCCCAATATCGGACCATCTCTTCCGGCGAACGCTCGCTCTTGTCTGACTTCTTGAAGACGTATTTGCCTTTGGCTTTGTCGAAGAACTCGCTGGCTGCGGGATCGAGAGCAATGGCGATATCGTCCCCAACGGCGTATCCCGCCTGCTGGATGGCTTCAATAATTACCTCAATGGCTTCGACGTTTGACTTCACCGACGGCGCGAAGCCGCCTTCATCGCCGACGGCAGTATTGTATCCGCGCTTCTTCAGGACGCCCTTGAGCGTGTGAAAGACCTCAGTGCCCCAGCGCAACGCGTCAGAAAAAGTCTCCGCGCCGATGGGCATGACCATGAATTCCTGGAAGTCCACATTATTGTCGGCGTGCGCGCCGCCGTTCAAGATGTTCATCATGGGAGTGGGCAGGATATTGGCCGCCGCGCCGCCGAGATACCGGTAAAGCGGCATCTTGTACGCATTCGCGCAAGCGCGCGCCGATGCCATCGAGACGGCGAGGATGGCGTTCGCGCCCAGACGTCCCTTGTTGAACGTTCCATCCAGGGCGATCATGCGCGAATCGATCTGCCGCTGATTGACGGCGTCCATGCCGCCCAACGTGGGCGCAATCTCTGACTCGATGTTCTCCACCGCGTGGCGGACACCTTTGCCCAGATAGCGTTCCTCATCCCCATCACGCAGCTCAACGGCCTCATGCTCGCCTGTGGAGGCGCCGCTGGGCACAGCTGCCCGGCCCATCGCGCCTCCGGAAAGTATTACGTCAGCTTCGACAGTGGGATTGCCGCGCGAATCGAGGATCTCACGCGCATGAATAGCAATAATCTCGGTTTCAGTCATTATGGCGTCCTGGAATTATCAGTTGTTATTTTGTTGAGAATCGAACGCCGATTATAGAACAAACGGAAGAGGGACTCGGCGAGAGTGCGCAGCAGAGCATGCAATCTCCGCAATCTTCGCGGGTAGAAGCTGTTGTCGAACTTGGTTCCTTGTTTCTTTGGTTATTGTCCGGTTTTCATCCCTGTTTTACAGTCGGCATTGAGAAGCTGATCAATGTAGCGGCAGCTTCAAGTAGTGGAGGAAATCATGGCGAAGCGAATCGCGATTGCCGTTGCAACCATTGCGCTGTCATTGACGGCGGTCGCCCAGCAGGAAACTCAAGCGACAAATCAAGCAACCGGCAAAGTGAACACAACGGTGAACGTGGCGCCTATGCCGGCGCTGCCCATGGGCACTGCCGTAAAAATGAAATTGGAAACAATTCTTTCGACCGTTGCCAATAAAGCGGGAGATCCGTTCGCGGGTCGGGTGACGCAAGATGTGGCGATGAACGGGAAAGTCGTCATCCCAGTCGGCTCTTCCATTCAAGGTCATGTTGTCCGCGTGAACGCGGAGCGCAGATACAAGGGTCTTCCATCATTGGAACTTCATCCCGACCAAGTCATAACTCCGAATGGCGACAAATACACATTGAACGCCGTTGTTGTTGATACAGACAAAGCATCGCAAACCAAAGTGGACGATGAAGGGCACATCAAAGGGGCGGGAATCGATGGCCGCGACAAGATGGAAATGGCGGTCGGTGCCGGCGCTGGTGCGGGACTCGGCGCATTGGTCACCCACAGCGGAACCGGCGCGCTGATTGGCGGAGTGGTTGGCGGAACCAGCGCAATTGTTTACTGGCTCACTAAACACAAGTCCGCGACGTTGCCTCCGGGAACGGAAATTGTGATGGAGCTGAGCCGGCCAATGACCCTCAACGCAGCCGGCGATTAAGTTTGTAAGTGCGCTCGCGTGCACGGGCGGGAGCTTCGGCTCCCGCTTTTATTTTGCAGCAACTCTCATCCCGGCTTCCCCATCCGATAATTGACCGACTGTGAATTCCAAGCTTCTATCGCCGAAAATAGTTTTCGCAGTCCTCTCTTATTGCGCTCTTCTCTTCGCGTTCTGGATTGTTGCCGGCTACTTTCATGTCGAGGCGATGATTGGTGGACACTTCCCCAGCGCGTTCGCAAGCTTTGCATTGCTGCTCGCGCCCTTCTGGTTCTTCGGATTTGAAGCCGCTGAGCTACTTCGCAAAATCCTAAACTCGCGATTTCGAAGGATGATTGCCGCCGCGATCTTCTTGCTTCCTTATCTGGTGTACTCGCTTCCGCGCAGCGAATTTCGAGTCTCAGTCGCAGCCGCCATCTTGTTCCTAAGTGTCGGATTGACGGCGTTGTTCGTGTTCTCAGAAACGCGCACGAAACAACAAGCAGACTGGCGCGACATCATCGTGCTCGCGCTCCTTGGACTCACAGTGAACCAGCGCTGGCTCGGAGGAGCGTGGGCGCATCCAGGCCTGGGCGGCTTGGCGAAACTGTTGCTCACCGATATTGGACTCTACCTGTATCTGGTTGTCCGCGAGTTGGACGGAGTGGGCTACGACTTCACGCCGCGCATGGATGATGCGAAAGTTGGATTGCGCGAGTGGGCTTTCTTCGCCCCCATTGCCATCGTGCTCGGGCTGGCATTGGGCTTCCTCCACTTTCATGCGCAACTGCCATCACCTTGGGTGATCCCGGCGGCATGGCTGTTGACGTTTGTGCTGGTCGCCGTTCCCGAAGAGTTGTTCTTTCGGGGGCTATTGCAGAATCTTCTCGAAAGACGTTTCGGCGGACGGGCCGCTTTGATCGCTACGTCCATCATCTTCGGGCTCTCACACTACAACAAGCGCGCCTTTTTCAATTGGCGATACGTGCTGCTGGCGACTATCGCCGGAATCTTTTATGGACGAGCTTGGCGATATCGTCGGCGGATATTCACCTCCGCTATCACGCACACTACGGTCGATGTATTTTGGTCGACTTGGTTCCGATAGCCGGTGGCCGATCAGCGCGCGGAAGAAACCCTGCCTTCGCATGGGATCCGGGACGGTAATGCAGATATCCGATGCCCACGCGCATGTGGCGATCCACATCGTCGGGCACGCAGAGTGTGATTGCCACTCCGACCACCGCATGCGCAATTGCGATGGTGTAGAGAGTGCGATAACGGCGGAAGACTTCTGTCAGCGCGACTCCTCCGACTGCGGTAGCCACCAGCAATACAGGATTGGGCAGATGCGCGGCGGCAAACAAAATCGCGGTGGGAAGCACCGCACGCTTGCCGCTGCCGAGGAGCGATTCGAATCGGATGAAGAAGTAGGATTGCGCAATAAACTGCTGCATCAACGCCCAAAGTGAGTACGCGGTGAGATGAATCCCAAGCCCTGTGAGAGTAATGCCGGTATGCAACGTGCCGGCAAAGTACGCGGCCACCGCAAGCGCTAGTGACACACCGATAGACATCCAGATGATCCAAGCTGAGCGCTTCAGAGCGGATTTATCAATATTGAACCCAAGCCTGGCGATCTTCTTGCGATGCAGGAGCGTTGTGCTCACGATCCAGAATGCGGCGAAGAGATGGAAACAGAGTCGAACTCTTCCCGAACTCCACAGCGTGGCTTGAATCGCGAGAAAGGCGATGGCGATCTCTGCGCCTTGCGCCCATCGGGAATAATCCAGCTTGGGAACGAGTGAAATTGAACCACTGGATCCGGTGGTAGAAAGAGTTGTCACATTGCCCGTCATCATGAACCTACGGCGATTCGTGACCAGTTAAAGATTGGAACCCGCAAACAGAAACTCTGTTGTCCGCGCTTCGCAGACTCGAACGGGCAAAAACTGAAATCTCAGTTCGGCACTGCGATCTGCGACACGCGCTTTGTCATCTTCTGTCCAGCTTCCATCCCTCCCACCTGCACCAGGCCATCTTTGCTCGGAACCATTCCGCGATGGTCCATCGTGGGAACGGGATTATCGGGGAGCATTTCCCAGGAGTTCGTCTTGGTATCCCAAGCGAATGTTGTCGGCGAAGGCTGCGCTGGCACTCCGTTGTAACCGATCCCGTCATAGTTGTAGGGATTGTCGGTCCCGCCGGTGAATACGATGCGCTTTCCCCATGTCCCTGCGGCCATCCGATACTGCGCGTTCCCGGGATGTTGGGGAACAATTTGCCCCCAGTCAATTTTCTTTCCTTGTTTGCTGACGATTCCCTTCCAGCACTCGTTGGAGACGACGTAGCGCGGCTTTCCATTTTCGTTCGTCCACGCCGGGTTCTTGTAGGCTCCGCCGCAATAAACAATCGTTTTGCCTGAGATCGCGCCTGCATGGCCGAAGACTGGAGTGCCGGGGATGGGCGGTCCCTTTCGCCAGCGGTCCAGAGCAGTGTCATAGATCTGCACGTCAGAGACATTTTCCTGCTGCGACCATCCGGAGATGAGAATGATGTATCGATTCTCGAGGACGGCGGCGACTGAATCGTCTACGGGAATTGGGATGGGCAATCCCTTGGCCCAATAGCCTTGCGCCGGATCATCTTTGCCCGGAGTGTAGATGTCCACTTCATTCGCGCTGACCTCTTTGCCTTGCGCGTCGACCGTGTATCCGCCGAGGACGAACACCTGGCCGTCCACCGCAGCGGCCGATGCAGCTATACGGCCGGCGGTGCCGGGGACCGGAGGCAGGGCGAACCATGCGCTTCGGCGCGAGTCGTAGACCAGGGCTTTGCGAGTGATTGCATCAGAGGTCTTGCTCTGGCTAATCCCCATGAAAGAGAAGATGAGCGTGCGGTCTTTGTGGACGATGCTTGCGACCGCATTGTTCGAGACAGGCTCTGGCAGCGACGGCAACACTGTCCACTCATTCGCGGCTGTTGCCGAAAGAAGAATGAGTGTAAGCACAAGAGTCCGCATGAAGGTTAGTAGACTATCTTAGCCCGGCACGTTGCAAGCGCGTCCTCCGCAACCGTGCGGTTGTTGTATAAACTTTCTGAGATGCCGATGAAAACCGCCGGATGCGCGTTTTGCCAGATTGCCAACGGCGCCGAGCGCGCTCACGTAGTCTTTGAGGACGACCTCTCCATCGCATTCCTGGACAAACGCCCTCTATTCCCCGGCCACACCCTTCTGATCCCGCGCCAGCATCTGGAAACACTGTATGACCTACCGTCCGCAATCACTGGGCGTTTCTTCGCAAATACCAAGTTGCTCGCCTCGGCTGTTGAGCGCGCCATGGAAGCGGAAGGCACGTTTGTCGCAATCAACAACAAAGTGAGCCAGAGCGTTCCACATCTGCACGTTCATATCGTCCCAAGACGAAAGGGCGACGGATTGCGCGGCTTCTTTTGGCCGCGTAGCAAGTACAGCAGCGAAGAGGAGATGGCCGCGGTGGCAGAGAGAATACGGAAAACCGGTTTCTAGTTTCTCGTTTTTAGTTTCTAGCGTACCGCTTGAAGAAACTGTCTGACTTCCACTGTGGACGAGAGGGACGGTCCGCCACCTTGGTCACCAATTGCAACATCACCTCTTCGAATCTTCCGGCAGCTTCCAAGTCGACCGGTTGCTGCAAATCGTCTGAGGGAGCGTGATAGCGTTCGGCCAGCCACTTGTGAAATGTCGCTTCTTCGGGCGTGCCTTTGACGAAACCATCCTTCATAGCCAAAGCAGGGACACCGGTCCGGATGAAACTGTATTGGTCGCTGCGGATGAAGCTATTGCGCTGCGGCTCGGGATCAGCTTGCACGTCAATATTCATTTCCTTGCCGACTGCGCGGATGGCGTCGCCGAGATCTGATTCGTCAATCCCGTAAACAGTGAGGTGTTTCAGCGGATATAGCGGAAGGAACATGTCGGTGTTCAGGTCAGCGACAATTTCGTCTTTCTTTACTGTGGGGTGGTTCGCAAAATACTTCGACCCGAGAAGCCCTTTCTCTTCACCGGTCACGGCGATGAAAACGATGGAGCGCTTCGGCTTAGCGTTGGCCTCTTTCAATTTGGCAGCAACGTCCATCATCATGGCTACGCCGGACGCGTTGTCCATGGCGCCGTTATAGATGCGGTCAGTGGTTCCGGCGATCGGCTCGCCGATCCCGAGGTGATCGACGTGCGCGGAGAGCACAACGTATTCGTTCTTGAGTTTGGGATCGGCACCCGGCCATAGGCCGACGATGTTCTGCGATTCCACTTTCGAGTGGTCCACCGCCACTTTTGCTTTTACCGAAACCGGTAGAGCAAATTTCGGAAGCGGCTTCCCTGCCGTGTGCAGGGCGACGATTTCGTCCAGGGTGTGTCCCGTGCTGGCAAAAAGTTTGTCAGCATGCGCGGGATTAAAGCCGACTGAGAACTTTTGTCCGGCGGTTTCGTCGAGCGCTGGATCGGCGAGGCTCATCGCAGGTTTCAGGCGAGCGAGCGTGGAGCGGCTCCAAGGGATGTCCATGTTCTTGGGATTGGAAATTGCGATCGTGCCAATAGCACCAGCTTCATGAAGGGCCTTCCAGCGCTGGTCAGCGGATTGGTAGTGCGAAGCCAGTGGGCCGGGCATAGAAGGCGGCGCGCCAGCGAAGAGGACGGCGACCTTTCCTTTCAGGTCAAGACCGGCGAAGTCGTCATAATTCATCTCCGGGACCTTCAGTCCGTATCCGACAAAGACCAGGTCTGCGGTAACGTCAGGAGCGGGATCGATGCGCATGCTGAAATTGGCATCTTCCCCGAGCGTGAGTGGTTCATCAACGCCGTTGCGGACGAGAGTGAGGCTGGAATTCTTTTCGTCGATCTTGCGGGAATTGAATTGGACCCGCTGAAAGTAGCCGTCGGTGCCCGCGGGCTTCAGTCCAGATTTCTTGAATTGCTCGGCGACATACGCGGCTGCCTTGCGATGTCCCTCACTGCCGGTGTCGCGGCCTTCCATATTGTCATCGGCCAGAACCTGAACGTGTGCCCACCAACTCTTGCCGTCGGGCTTGGGTGCGGACTTAGGAGCGGCAACTGCGAGGGCGCTGAGAGCAAGAGCGAAGACAAGGAGTTTCTTGGAGAACATTCATGCCTCTTTCAATTCAGTTTCGAACAGGAATAAGGTAAATGAGATTTTGTCGGCTTACCAGAGGTCAAAGAAAAGGCGCGAGACAATTGCCCTCGCGCCCTTCATTTTCCGAACGGTACTAGTTCTGACTTGAGCCTGACCCTGCCGCCGCAGGTGCTGTGATCGGCTTGGCATCGGCGTCACGGAGTTCGATCCCGCCCAGATTCAGCTTCTTCAGTTCGGGTTCAATCTTCGCGCGATCACCCACTGCGACCACGACCATCGACTCCGGCTTGAGCAGCTTTGTCGCGAAAGTCTGCACCGTTGCAGGAGTCACGGCCTTGATCTGCCCCGGATACAACTGGTAGTAGTTGTTTGGCAGGTGATAGACAAAGATATTGCTAAGGTTGTTGACGACACCTGCGGAAGTCTCAAACAGCGCTGCCACAGAGCCAACGATGTAGTCCTTTGAGAGCTTCACCTCGTCCGAAGTCAGCGGACGGTCCTTCATGCCTTCCAGTTCGTTGAACATCTCGCGGACTGATGGCGCGGTTACATCAGTACGCACTTGGCTGGTAACGAAGAACGGACCGGCGGCGTGACGGAAAGTGAATCCCGAGCGGGCGCCGTAAGTATAGCCATGCACTTCGCGCAGATTCATGTTGATGCGGCTGGAGAATATCCCGCCCAGCGCCGTGTTCATTACTACTGCTGTGGCGTAGTCCGGGCTGGAGCGCTTGATGCCGATCTGTCCCACGTACACCGAAGTCTGCGGTGCGCCGGGCTTGTCCACGATGATGATCTTGCGCTCAGCGGGTTCTGCGGTCGCCGCCAACGTAAATCCCGGAGCCTTTCCAGACCAGTTGCTGAAATATTTTTCAGCGATCGACTTCAATTCAGCAGAAGTCATGTCGCCGGCGACGACGAGCGCGGAGTTTCCGGGGACGTATCCGGCCTTCCAGAATTTCACTAGATCATCGCGTGTAGTCGCTTTCAGAGATGCCCCGGTGCCCAGTTCCACGGTACCGTACGGATGCGAGTCACCGTAGAGCATCCGGTTGAAGACGAGGCTGGAGAGTGCAACCGCGTTTTCACGCTGCTGCATGACTTGTGTGACACGTCGATCGCGAACGCGATCAAATTCCTTGGGATCGAATGTGGGATGAAGCGCCACATCAGACATGATGTCAAATGCCGCGTCCACACTCCTTTTCAGCGTGCGCATAGTGACGCCGGAACTGTCACTGGAAGAACCCGCATTGATGCTGGCGCCGATGGCGTCTGTCTCTTCGGCGATCTGCAGTGAAGAACGCTTCTCAGTTCCCTCCTGAAGCAAGGCGGCGGTGAAAGCAGCCAGTCCGGCGCGGTCTGCGGGATTCTGTTCGCTGCCGCTGTTAACAACTAACGTGGCGCTGACGATGGGAAGGTTGTGTCGCTCCACCAGCATCAGCGTTAGGCCGTTTGCGAGATGGCTGACGACTGGAGTAGGAAGCGTCAATGCAGGCGTTGGACCCGGCGTTGGAGCATTGCTGCGCCAGTTGTCTTTTTCTGAAGCAGTAGTCTCACCAGCAGTAAGCGTTGCTTCCTTCGGATCATTCGTCCGAGGGACGTCGGTGATCACCTTCTTGCCTTTGATGGCATAGATGACCACGCGGGAGTCGTCCGTGAGTTTTGACTCCGCAAATTTCTGGACTCCTGCTGCGGTGACATTCTCAAAATTCTTCAGCTCTGTTGAGAGGTATCCGGGATTGCCAACGTAGTGGTTATACGCATTGAGGCGATTGGCCACTCCGTTGAATGATTCCAAACCGGCGATAAGTCTGGATTCGATCGCGGCACGGGCGCGGTCGACTTCAGCCTGTGTCGGACCTTCCTTGCGAATCTTGTCGAGTTCTTCCTGGATCGCTTTTTCCAGATCCTCAGGCTTCACTCCCGGTTTAGCAGTGGCTTCAATCGTGAAATTCGATCCCAGGATCAATGAACGTTGACTCGCGCTGACGGTCTGGGCGATTTTCTTGTCATAGACCAGACTCTGGTAAAGACGGCTCGCTTTTCCTCCACCCAGCACCTGCCCGAGGATGTCGGCTTCGGGATCGCCAGGTTTGTAGATGGATGGCGTGAGCCACGCCATGGCAACACGCGGCAACTCAATTTGGTCGGTGACGATGATTCGTTTTTCATCCGTGATGGCCGGGGTAACCGCGTCTATCGGCGGCACTGGCGCGCCGGCAGGAATGGATCCGAAATATTTTTCCACCAGCTCTTTGGCTTTAACCTTGGTTATGTCACCGACAATGGCGATCGTGCAATTGTTCGGAACGTAATATTGCTTGAAAAAATCGCGGACATCGCCCAAGCGCGCCGCTTCGATATCGGCATGGGAGCCGATGACTGAACCGTAATAAGGATGTCCTTTGGGATAAAGCTGATGGTCCATTTCTTCATCGGCAAGTCCATAAGGCGGATTCTCGGTGCTCTGGCGGCGTTCATTGCGCACCACGTCGCGCTGCGTGATCAGTTTCTGCCCATCGAGCGTGTCGAGAAGAAAACCCATGCGGTCGCTTTCTATCCACAGCGCAAGCTCCACCTGGTTGGAAGGAACCGTCTCAAAATAGTTAGTGCGGTCGAAGTCTGTGGAACCGTTGATGTTGGTTGCGCCGGCGCCGGAGAGCACCTTGAAATGCGCGCTCTCGCCCTTGGGTCCTTGAACGTGCCTCGAGCCGGAGAACATCATGTGCTCGAAGAGATGCGCAAAGCCGGTGCGTCCAGGACGCTCGTTCGCCGGGCCCACGTGATACCAGAGATTCACGGCGACCATGGGAAGACGATGGTCTTCACTGACAATCACTTCGAGTCCGTTGGCCAACTTGAATTTGTCGAACTTCAGGGTAGGCAGCTGCGATCCAGCGGGACTCTTCGCGGCAGTGGCCGGCTTTGCCGTTGCTTCAGGCTTTACGGCAGTGGTCTTCGGTGCTGGCTTCGTTGCTTGAGCAAAAATAAACGAGCTGCTCGCGAGCAGCAGGACGAACACACTGAATCGCTTAAGAGCAATCATGGGAACTCCGATCAGAAGTGAAGGAATTTAGGGGCAAGCGGACGCACAAACGATATATCGGGGCGAGGGGAAGGTCAAACCGGGAGAATGACCTACGGCGCCAAGGACTTCATCTATTACAATGAGAGTGTGCGAGAGTGGCGGAATTGGCAGACGCACCAGACTTAGGATCTGGCGGGTAACACCGTGGGGGTTCGAGTCCCCCCTTTCGCACCAACAACCCAGCTGTTTTTAGCTTTGAGATCTTTCTCCAGTTCCTGAATTCTGCATCATCAAAGAGAGAACACAATCATGTCTTTTCCTCCGCAGCCGAATGTGAAGCTCACTAACTCAGCCGAATATCGTGAAGGCTACGCCAACAGTGTGCAGATCCACGTATCCGTGTGGGATTTCCTGTTGACCTTTGGACGCCTGCAGCAACAGACGCCAGAGTTGGTCGAGGTGTCCAACTTCCAGAGTATTTATGTGAGCCCGCAGCAGGCGAAGGCGTTGCTGATGATCCTGCGACAGAATGTCGAGAACTATGAGAAGGCTTTTGGCGAGATCAAATTAGATCCGCAGATGGTGCCCGGCGGATCAGTTAATTAGCTGTTCGCGTAAATCGGATTCCAGACGCCTAGGGTTTTGGCGGCTCCCAAAACCCGATGCGATTGCCTTCAGGGTCCATGATCCAGGCGAATCGTCCGTACTCAGAATCCTCGC
>JAOAPL010000364.1 GCA_025462925.1 Acidobacteriaceae bacterium | reverse complement strand
CACGAAGCAGGCGCGAATAGATGTCATAGGCGCGTTCGCCGCGGCTGGTCTGTTCCAGCACGGTTGGCACTAAGTACATTTGTGGAGCATTGTTTTCAGTCTGCACGTGCACCTTCCAGGGGAAGCCCTGTCATCACGGCAGGGCAGTATCGTTGTTCTTGGCCGCTTACGCGGACCTGCTGTATAGGAAATCTAAGGCTTTTTCATTGCGAATCCGGTCCCTAAGCCTTGCCAGGGAGCCTTCCTTCGTCAAACGCGAACGCAGCGCCTCAACCGATTGCTTGGATTGCGCCGCCGCGCTTTCCAGTTCTTTATCGATATCTTCTTCAGTGGCGTCGAGATTCTCTAGTTCTGCGATTCTATCCAACAACAGAGAAGCTTTCACCTCTCGAACAGCCGCATCTTTCTGCGCCGAGCGCAGGCGATCGAAGTTCATCTTGCGCATGTCATCGGTGCGCATCCCCTGCGCCGCCAGCGCACGGAATCCACGCTCCAATCGGACATCGATCTGTCGCTCGATCAATGCCTGCGGTACCGGGAAATCATTCTTCGCCACCAGTTCGTCGATCAACTTCTCTTTCTCGGCATGCTCGATCTCATGCTTGCGCTCCGCTTCCATGTTCTCGCGGATACGGGATTTCAGTTCTTCCAGCGTTGCGAACTCGCCCAGCTCTTTTGCGAATTCGTCATTCAATTCCGGCACATTTTTCTTTTTCACGCCCTGGATCTTTACCGCGTACGACATCACTTGTCCGGCAAGACGCTGGTCATTGAAATCATCCGGGTAAGTAACGTCGAAGTTGCGTTCATCTCCCGGTTTGGCGCCGCGCAGATTGTCGGAAAAATCCTTGACCGTGTTCTTGCCGCCGATCTCCACCAGCACCTCGTTCACTTCTACTGGCTTGGCAATCTCTTCTTCAACCTTCTGGTTGATGGCATCTTGTACTGTTGGGGGATCGTTGTTCTTCTCTGCTTTTTTCTTGGATGCAATCTCCGCCTTCTTTTCTGCCACGGCTTTGGTGCCTTTCGCCGTCCCGGAAAAAGAAATCTGGGCGTAGTCGCCGTCCTGCAATTCCCGGTCTTCTACCGCGTCGTAGGCGGCTTGGCGCTCCTGCAGGCTCTTCAAAGCTTCCGTCAGCTCATCCTCAGAGACGCTGATGTCCTTTTTTTCCGTCTTCAATTCCGTGTATCCCGCTACATTAATTTCGGGCAGCACCTCAAAAACAGCCTTGAACTTCAATGGATCATTCTCATGAAAGTGAAGGTCGGTCACCCTAGGTTGCGAGACCGGTATCAGCCCCTGCTTCTCTACTTCGGCACGAAAGTGCTCGGGGATTAACGCATCCACCACTTCGCTGCGGACGTCGTCCATGAATCGGCTCTTAATGATGGTGCTAGGCACCTTGCCCGCCCGGAATCCAGGGATTCGCGCCAGCTTCTGGTATTTCTTGATGGTCTTTTCCGTGAACTTGGAAACGACGTCCGCCGGGATTTCAACTGAGATCTCCCGCTTGCAAGCTTCGTTCATCGGCATTTCGGTGTCGTGGGTGTGCGCATGAGCGTGGTCGTGGCCTTCGTGGTCGTGACCATGCTGCTCGGCGATTGCTTCCGAGGTGTCTTGCTTAGTTTCTGATTTGTTGTCGGTCTCTGTTTCGGGAGAACTCAAGGATATTGCCTTCCGCTCTATAAGTTTTCGGGATTATGAACCGCTCCCGGCAGGAAGAAAGCGGTATTGCCGAAGCTCCAGTTTAAATACCCGCGAGTACAACGGTCAAACGGCGCAGCCTTCTATTTTTACGTAGTACATTTGACTAGCCCCTCGTGTGGAATAACATCAGCAGAATTGGAGAACGCTTGTTGCATATCGTTTGGGAATTCCATCCGAAGCCGGAGCGTGTCGAGGAGTTTGAGAAGATTTACGGAGCCGATGGCGACTGGTCCGCTTTGTTCCGCAACAGCCCAAACTACCGCCAGACGATCCTCGCGCGCGATCTGAACGTCCCTGGCCGATATTTGCTGACCGACATCTGGGACGATCGCGCTTCCTTCATCGAATTCAAGAGCAACTTCCAGCAGGAATACGATCGCCTCGACAAGATGTGCGAATCTTTAACTCTGCAAGAAATCCGGATCGGGGAATTCGAAGCTCTATGAAATCGTCTACAGCACTATCGAAAGCGCAGTTCGCCATTCTCCACCAGCAGGTGACCAACTGTACGTTGTGCCCCCGCTTGGTTGAATATCGCGAGCGCATCGGACGCGAGAAGCGCCGAGCCTACATGGATTGGGATTACTGGGCCAAGCCCGTTCCCGGTTTCGGCGATATCAATGCGCGGGTCGTGATCCTCGGACTCGCACCCGGCGCGCATGGGTCAAATCGCACCGGACGTCCTTTCACCGGCGACGGCTCCGGATATTTCATGTATCCCGTGCTCTACGAGACCGGGTTTGCATCCCAGCCCAACGCCACTCACCTCGGCGACGGCATGGAACTCAAGGACGCTTACATCACCGCCGCTGCTCATTGCGCGCCTCCATTGAACAAGCCCACTCCGGAGGAGCTTTCAAATTGCTCTGTCTTTCTGGATCGCGAATTGGCGCTGCTGAAGAACACGCGCGTTTTGGTCGCGCTGGGGAAGATCGGATTCGACACCTATCTCAGGCATCTCAAGCGCACCGGTGAGATTCAGAGCGCATCCGCCTTCGGTTTCGGACACGCCGCCGAGTACAAGCTTCCGAACGGACGCTATCTGCTCGCCTCGTACCACCCTTCAATGCAGAACACGAACACCGGCAAGCTGACCGAGAGGATGTTCGCGGACATTTTTCGGCGGGCATCGCGATTAGCGCAACGATAGTAAGGACGGAGCAGCCTCCACCTTCACGTTCCGGATCCTCGGAATCTCGACTACCGCGATCCACTGTCCATTGCGTTTTTCCTGCATAACAATCGTGCCCCCCAGCATCTGTGCCGCGAGCTCCGGAGCGAGGTCCGCGTGCATCCCGAAGAACCGGGCATTTGCGCGCTCCCAGAACTCCCAGTGAATGAGCCTTCGCGGCGGTTCGTATTTTGTGGAAAATAGCAGGGCGACGTCATAGTCGTTGTTTTGCTTTGCCAGCATCACTTGATCGAAGGAAAAATCCTGTATCTGGATCACCGGGACTGGATTGTTCACGTATCCAAGATACGGTTTGCTTAGCTCGTCGGTCGCAGGCCACGCCGTTAGCACCCGAGAGTGCGGGAACTTCCGCTGGATGTAATCCGCAGCGCGTTGATGCAGTCGCACGAAGGCCGCGTAATTCAAGTTGTCCTCGGGAGCGAATCCATACGGCGGATTCACAAACCATCCTGCCAGGAATGTGAAGCAGATCAGGGCCACAACCCATTTCCACTCCATCACGCGCCGCCATAATGTCGAAACGCCAATGATGATCACCAACGGGATTACCGGCATCATGTACCGTGCCAACACTGCGCCGCCCACGATCGAGTGCATGACGATGTGCGCCAGGATTACTATCGCAAAAATCAGCTGTATAGGGATGGATATGCGTTCGCGGGTAGCCCCATCCTGTCGAATCGCAGGCAGCATCATTGCCGCCGACATCGCCAGGGTAAGCACCCACATATTCATATGCCCGAAGGTCTGCCAAATCCGCCGCACGAGAGCTAATACGATTCGCAACGGGTCGAGTGTCGCCGCAACGTTGTACTTAAAAAATTCTGGATTGCCGAAGACATATCCTGTCCGGTGATAGTGGTATCCGAACCAGAGGGCGAGAGGCAGTACAGGCAACAGGAGCAAGAAAATGTCACGTCGTTGCGCGATCTTGGGTGCGATGCGACGTGGCTTACAACTGCCACTTGAGTCAGAGAAGGAGTGCAGATGAATGTCAAAGCGGGCGAGTGGAAAGGAAAACAGGAACTCCCACGCAAACAGCGCCAGCGGCGTAACAATCGCCGTCTCCTTTGCCAGCGCCGCAAGCGCGAATGCCACGACGCAGGCTCGCCGACGGTCTTCCAAATAAAGCCGCAATCCCCAGAGCGTCAACGCAGTCGCCGGAAGATCGGCGTGCGCCAACGAACTCTGCGCGAAGAACACGGGATACACGGCAGAACAGATCGTCGCCGCAATGGCGACCTCGCGGTTCGCAACTCGCTTCGCCAATAGATACACCTGGACTATCGCGAATGATGCGACCAGCAACATTGCAGTTCGCGTGACTAGCGGTGAATATCCAAAAAGCTTCCACGCCAGCGCCAAATAAAAGACCGGCAGGGGCGGATGCGCATTCGAGAGCGTCGATGTCGGGATCAAATTACCCGTAAGAAAAAAATCGCGGGCAACCGGAATGTAATAGCCGGCTTCATCCCAGAAGTAAGGAAGTCGCAGCAGGGTAGCGTGCGCCACGAGCACCGCGGCTAAGATTGCGGCAAATGCCCAACCGGTTCGGCTGTGCTCTGAATGCTTTGCTCTCACGCTTGGAAGTGTAAACGAACTTGGAAATAAGCAGGGGCGCACCACCTTTCTCAACGTAAGTAGCAGCGATATACTTCCTTAGCATCTACTTGGAGCTTCAACATGTGCTGGTACCCGCGGACCCTGCTTTCCTGCTTCACCCTTTCCCTGGTCACTACAACGATCACTACAACCTGTATCGCGCAGAACTCCGTAATTAGCGCCGGAGTGCCGTTGCATATCGTTCTCAATGACCGCACGTCGTACACAAAAGTAGGACAGCCATTGCGCGGGCACCTTGTGCAACCAGTCTATGTCTTCGACCACATCGCTCTGCCTGCGGGAACCGAAGTTCTTGGCAAGGTCGCAGAGGTGCATCCCGTCTCCAAGGGCAAGCGATTTAACGCGCTCTCCTCGGGAGATTTCACTCCACTGCGCGAGGCAGAAGTACGGTTCTATAGCTTGGTCTTGAAAGACGGACAGGAAATTCCGATCCAGAGCGCCGGCGCCGTGCGTGATTCGGCTGTGGTGCGGATGAGTTCAAGCACAGAGCATCGCGGATTATGGAAGCAGGCGAAGGACAGCGTTAAGGACGAGGTCTCCACCCAAAAGCGTTCGTTCGATGAGGCGATCCACCGGCCAAACAAATTGCAGTGGGCGAAGAACAGCCTTCTCGCGCAACTCCCATATCATCCGCAGGTCTATGAAGCTGGTACTCAATTTGTTGCCGAGTTGCAGTCGCCGATCGAAGTGCCTTCGAATCCCACTCTTCCCGTCAACTTGGATCAGCTCGGTACAACGGTGCCCGAAGACAGCGTCCTCCACGCAAGATTGAACTCCGACTTGAGTTCCGCAGCAAATAAGTGGGGAGATCAGGTTCAAGCCACTCTTACTGAACCTCTGCTTACTCAGGACCACAAGCTGATCTTGCCCGAAGGCACTCAACTTCTCGGCGCGGTCACTCGCGCCAAGCCCGCCCAGCGCTGGGGTCGAAGCGGACAATTGAGTTTCACTTTTCGTCAGATCAAATTGCCGTCTGGAGTCTCCCAACCCGTGAAGGGACTCCTTTCTGCTTCTGAAGGTGATTCAAAGGTGAAGATCGATGAAGAGGGAAATGTCCGCGCTTCAGAGCCAAAGGCCAAATATCTGGCGCCGCTGGCAATCGTTGTCTTTGCGCAATCAATCGGCGAAAACGATCATGACGGAATCAATGGGAACCATAGCGGCTCAGTAAATAACGGAGTTGCCGGCGGAGGTTTCGGTCTGACAGGGAGAATACTTTCGCTTTCAGTAGGATCTCGAGGGTTGGCCTACGGACTCGGTTACTACGGCGCCAGCCGCTCTATCTACTCGCGATTCATCGCGCGTGGCCACGATGTGGTCTTCCGGCGTGACAGTCAGATTGAGATCAAAGTCGGCGGTCGGTAATTCAGCACAGTCGAGAATGCTGGCGAGTGGGAATTACTTTGCGATGAATCCATGTTGCACGCTCGTTGCGTCCTGGTACGAGCCGACAATCAGACCTGAATCATTCACATCAGTCGCCTGGGTCAATTTCGCTCCGGGAACGCTCAGAGAGCAGTAGTTGCTGCCCGTCTTCATCCACCCAAAGAACAGCGGGGAAGAGTTTGGCACAGCGTAAGAACCGACCACCTGCTCGCTGTTGTTTATGCCCTGAGGTGCTGGGTCGGATGTCCCTGGAACTGTGAATTGCGCAAAGGTTCCGTTAGCCGCTGTAGTGGGATTGGGATATGGCGGAGGCGTGAAGTTGGGCTCGAAGATGAATGGTCCGTCACCCACAATCTTCCCGCTATCGTTGATGCCTTCCGGCAAAGCTGGGTTCATTCCGCTGGTTTCGAAAAAAGTAGAGATGCTCCCGTCGGGATTGCGGATCCACGAAACATTACAGCACCCAACCAGATCGCCCACTCCCACCGTCACTCCGGCGGAGTTGACGCCGGTTGGAATAGCGTTTGAGGCCTGCACATTAGTGAAGATCGTGAACTTGTCGTTTTGGAATAAAAAGGCCTGCGCGTAAGTACCGGCCGCACCGGAAATGATTACCCGCTGGTCTCCAACGATCAAACCGTTGTTAGAGATCGCGGTAAGTTCCGTCCCGTTTGGGCCGCCGCTGGTAGTGTTCTGCACTGCATTGGGTCCGTCCACGGTTGTCACTTGTCCGTTTGCAAAAATGAACCCATGACCAACACTATTTTTGTCGCCGAACCCGCCGACCAAAGTTCCACTGTTGTTTACGCCCAGAATGCTTGTCGATGAGGCATTCGGCACGTCCAACGATTGGTATTTCACGTTGCACAGTGGCGGTGCCCCAGATGGCGGGCTTGCCGAAGTTCCGCTGATCGGCTTGGGTGAAACGACAGGCGCGGGTGTGGGAGTGGGTGTGGGAGTAGGTGTAGGGGCGGGTGTCGGTGTGGGAGTAGGTGCAGGTGCGGGTGTAGGCGTAGGTGATGTTGGCGGAGTTGGCGCGGGCGGTGTTGCTGTCGGTGTCGGCGTGGGCGACGGCGAATAATTTGTAGCAGGAACACTGGGGGAACCTCCGCCACAACCCAGCAAGAGCAGAATTGTTGATGTCCAAAGAAAGATCAAGAAGGACCGAAACATACACCCACTATTTGGACTTGAGATTTACAGGTGAGATGAGGAGTGTTGCGGGCA
>JAOAPL010000323.1 GCA_025462925.1 Acidobacteriaceae bacterium | reverse complement strand
CCGTCAATGTCCATGTCGCCCGTGGGGATTCCGCGCCCGTTGTCCTGCACCGTGATCGAGTTGTCGATGTGGATAGCTACGTTGACCGTGTCCGCAAATCCCGCCAGCGCTTCGTCAACCGAGTTGTCGACGACCTCGTACACCAAGTGGTGCAATCCCATCTCGCCGGTCGAGCCAATGTACATAGCCGGGCGCTTGCGCACGGCTTCCATGCCGCCCAGTACTTTGATCGAATCGGCATCATAAGTACCTTCACCGCTCGACCCATTTCCTGCAGTCTTTTTCGACTTCGTCTGTTCTTTTTCGTTTTCGACTTTGCTTTGGACTGCTGCCACTGCGGTTTCTTTCGAGGCCATTAAAAAGGAACTCCGTGTATTGGACGCAAATCAGGCGCTTCTGGACGCATTTTCTGCCAGTGTTCACTGGCATCAAATACCTTAAATATCAGTAATTTAGTGCACCTGAATACTACTCAATTTTATCACGCCGGAGGGCATTTTGCGGAGGCTTCTTTGGGGCACCAATCGCCTTGGATTTCATCGAAATAAGCACGTTTTTTAATCACGAATTCGTCCTAAAGACAAGAAAAATCCACCGCAATGAAAGTTGAGGAAAAACGATTGGAATCAGCTTCTTACGGTTATACTCATTGGCAAAGCTGTACATACTTAATTATTGACTAAGGAGATTCACCGCAATGCAAAAGACCCTTCGTTTTGTCGCCGTTGTTTTGTTCGCCGTCGCCACCGCCGCCGTCGCCCGCACCCCGATCAGCAAGAACGTTGTTTTGCATGAAGGCAGCAGCCCCATGCCCTCCTGCTATCCCGGTCAGATTTGCCAGTAATTTGTCAGGACCCCAGATTCTTTGAATTTGGTTACCGAAGTCACTCGACAGAGCAAAAAAATGTTGTGGGGCTTCCCGAACTGGACTATGCTTCCGAGTTCGAGAGGCTCCCACCATGAATTCCTTTGTCTTGACATACGTACTCTGGCTCGCTGCACCAGCTGTTCAGCTTGGGATTTTGTTCTTCATGTTTCGTCGTAAGCTGCGCTCGGAGTTTCCTTTCTTCTTTTCTTATACCGCCTTGCAAGTCATAAACGTGGCCGTCCTATTCACCATTTATCATTTCCGCCCCGCTGAATACTTTTACATATATTGGACCGCCGCCACCGTCAGCATCTTTATGGGGTTTGCTGTTATCCATGAAGTGTTCTGTTATGCCATGCGTCCCTACATAGGCTTACGCGATCTCGGTAGCATGCTCTTTCGTTGGGCCGCTTTGATCTTGGTGCTGTTCAGCGGACTCTTGGCCTTGTCCTCCGCAATCACTGAGAGCCATCCGATAATGGCTGCCATCATCAGTCTGGAACGCAGCGTACGCTTGATGCAATGTGGACTCCTGCTCTTTATTTTTGTCTGCTCCACTTATCTCGGCCTCACCTGGAAGAACTTTGCCTCCGGAATCGCGCTTGGCTTTGGCCTAGTTGCCGCTACTGACTTGGTCATGTTCAGCTTGCGGGCGCAATTTGGGCAACGATGGGATTCACAGATGAGTCTCATTAACAGCCTTATATACAACCTCTCCGTCCTGCTCTGGTTTGGCTACACCATCGTCCCCAAAGACGCCCGTAAGCGTGTTCCCAGTGAGGTTGTTTACAGGCCTCTCTTCGACCGCTGGAATCAGGCAGCAATGGCGTTGGTTACTCCCTCGCCCGCATTGGTGCCAGCAGTCAGCGGACACACCTACCTCACCGAGATCGAGCGCACTGTCGAAAACATCATGGCGCAAAAGGCTGCGCCTAGCTCGAATGGCCACTCCGAAAAGGACAATCAGAAGGTCAGCTGATTCAACCGACCAGTCTCAAATACCAAAAAGAAAAGCCGGGATTCACGCCCGGCTTTTTCTTTTGGAATTTGTTTAATCCGTGTTCATCCGCGAAATCCGCGGCCAAGCCTTTGACTTTGCTTTTCAACGAGAAACGAGAAACCAAAAACGAGAAACCGCGCCCTCATATTCTCATCGGCATAACAATGTACCGGTACTTGTACTCATCTCCGGCATCATCCGGCCTCAGTTGCCCTGCCGACTGCGAATCCTTCAACTCTAGTCTCACTCCTGCCGCGCTCGCTCCCACTACTTTCAAGAAGTCCAGCAGGTACTGCGAATTGAATCCGATCACCATCGGATCGCTGTCATAAGCCACTTCGATCGAGTCCTCTGACTCCCCCGTCTCCGTCGATGACGACGACAGTCTCAGCTCATTCTTATCCAGCTTCAACCGGATCGCCCCCGAGCGCTCGTCTGCGAACTGGGCGACGCGCTGGATAGCGCTGGACAGGTCATCGCATTTCAGCGCCACGGATTTGTTGTTGTCGCGCGGCAGCACCGCTTCGTAGTTCGGGAATTGCCCCGTCAATTGTCGCGACGTCAGCACCCGTTGCCCAATGCGGAAGAACAGCGTTGACTCATCTTTTGCGAATTCGACGTTATCAACTTCTCCGCTCTGCAGAAGCGAATTCAATTCCGCCATCGCCTTCTTCGGGACCAGCGTCTTCATCTCGCCCGACACACCTGAAAATTTCGCCGTGTTGTTCTCGATGTGCGCCAGTCGATGTCCATCCGTGGCCACCATCGTGATCGATTCCGCCTTCAGCACCATCAGCGCGCCATTCAACGTGTAGCGCGATTCTTCTGATGAGATCGCAAAGATTGTCTTGCCGATCAGTGTCCGCAATACCTGCGCCGGCAACTGCATCGCTAGATTGTCGGGGAATATTGGCAGTGCCGGAAAGTTCGCCCGCGCCATGCCCACCATCTTCGTATTCGACCGTCCGCTGCGGATCTGCACCCAGTGGTTCTCCATCAACTTGATGGATATTTCGCCATCCGGCAGCAGCTTCACGTAGTCATAGAATTTGCGCGCGGGAATGGTGCAGGAGCCTTCCTTCTTCACCTTCGCCGGACATGACGTCCGCAAACTCAAATCCAAGTCCGTCGCGGTTATCGACAGCTTTCCGTCCGCCGCTTCAAATAAAAAGTTGGAGAGGATTGGAATCGTCGTCTTGCGTTCCACCACACCCTGCGTCGCCGTGAGTTCCCTGAGTAGATCGAACTTGCTAACGGTGATTTCCATGGATGTCCCCTGAGCCGCGGCAGTTGAGGATTCTGTTCCGATGCTGGTAGTCGCCATCTTGATGTCGCCCCTCTTATTTCTCAGGCGCCGCAATTTTTACATTGCTTCACCCTCACAACACTCGCCTTTACGGTTACTTATATCAAAAGAAACAGTACTTAAACACAGTAGTAATAATAGGCAGTTCGGGAAAGTGGAAATCTCTTACCAAATCCCGTTCCGCACGGCTGAATCTCACTACTCGCCTGTCTGAAACCGGGCCGCATAATCGTGCCCACGGTGTACTTCCCGTACCGATTATGAATTTCAATCTACTTCTACTAACCTTCCACAATCAATCCACATCCACTACTGAGGAACAAGCCTCTCATTCCGTGGATAACTCATCCCAAACCGCATTCTATCCGGTTAAATGATCGGTCAATTGATTGAGTACTCTGTTTAAATCCTTGTCGGATTTCCGCAACTCCACAATCTTCTCTACCGAGTGCATCACAGTGGTGTGGTGCTTGCCGCCAAACTGCCTTCCGATTTCCGGCAACGAACAATCCGTTAGTTGCTTCGCCAGATACATGGCGATCTGCCGTGGCACTACTACCGACCGCGAATTGTTCTTCGCTTTGATCTCCGCAGTGCGCATTCCAAATTGTTCTGAGACGGCCTTCTGGATGCTCTCAATGGAAATCTTCCGTACCTGTTGCTCGATGAAGTTCCTTAACACCTGCTGTGCGGTGCTCAGTGTGATCTCCGCGCCTGTCAGCGAGCAATAGGCCACCAGGCGTATCATCGCGCCTTCCAGTTCGCGCACGTTCGTCCGCACATTCTGCGCGATGAACAATGCGACATCGGTCGGCAATTGCACTCTCTCCGACTCGCCCTTCTTCTGCAGGATGGCAACCTTCGTCTCCAGGTCCGGTGGTTGGATGTCTGCGATCAATCCCCACTCGAACCGGCTGCGCAGCCGGTCTTCGATCTCTGACAACTCCTTCGGCGGACGGTCACTCGCGATCACGATCTGCTTCATCGATTCATGCAGCGCATTGAACGTATGGAAGAACTCTTCCTGTGTCCGCTCTTTTCCCGCGAGGAATTGGATGTCATCGATGAGCAGCACATCCACGTTGCGGAATTTGTCGCGGAAGCTCGTCATCTTGTCGTAACGCAACGAGTTGATCATCTCGTTGGTGAACTTCTCCGTCGACAGATAACAAATCGACGCGTGCGGCATGTGCTTCTTCACTTCATGCCCTATCGCCTGCATCAGATGGGTCTTGCCCATTCCCACGCCGCCATACAGGAACAGCGGGTTGTACGCCTTGGAAGGACGCTCCGCCACAGCCTGTGCCGCCGCATGAGCAAACTGGTTCCCTGAGCCGATCACGAAATTCGGGAACGTGTACTTCGGATTCAACTGCGCGGCCGTGTCCCAATCAAATCGCGACTGGCTGATAGTCGTGCCGCCGCCTGACGCTGAATTCCCGCGCGCCGGAGCATTCGTTGAATGCGCGCTTGCCGGAGCGAAGCCGCCATCGTGCTTCATGTTCACGTTGGCGCCGTCGTGCTTCGGCGAGGCCGTCGGGTCCTCTTCCGCCGTGACAAACTGCACGTCATTGAACTCCATCGCCAGGTTGTCCATTGCTTCCTGGATCAGGTCGGCATACTTTTCGCCGATGTGGCGGAACTCAGCCGTGGGCACGCGCACAAACAGCACCGCGCCATTCGAATGGCTGTAGCGCGTGGGCTTGAGCCAGGTGTCGTAGGAGTGGCGATTGATCTTCTTTTCCAGCGCGCCCAGGATTTGCATCCAGGGGTTGGCAGCGGCAGCAGCAGTTGAGGTCAGCGACATTTTCTTTCAGGCCTTAAAGACTTCGATTCCAAGCAGCAAACCAGCGCACATTCCTGCACTTGGGTCGCATGCTCGGGCAAAAACAACCTCTAACCAGCGGCAACGGTCAGCGAAATAATCAAGAGACCCACTCGATAAGGGTTGAGGAAATTATATTTTCTTTTGACCTAGGGCCGAGGGCCTTTGGCAGAACAATTTTGGAGTTATGGGCGACGTGAATCAGTTTCAGCGATGATCAATTTCGATGTTGTTGGATACTAGCATGAAATTTTCCACATGTGGATAAGTGGAACTACGCTTTTTTATTTGCGAATTTGCGGCGCACTACGCAAAAAACTTTTCCCCGTCAAGTAGCAAAAATGACAATGCCGCAAGACTGGTGCAACTGTTCTTACTCATCCCGAACGAACGTGAGGGAACCCTTTATGCTCTGCAATCAACTGACACTCACCTCGTTTCTCATTCAAGCCTTCGCGTCGTGTCCTTCGTGAAACCTTTGTGCCCTTTGTGTGATCAGGTTTGAGGCTCGCGTCCAACCAGTAGCATTGTCATCCTGAGCGGAGCGCAGCGGAGTCGAAGGATCTATGTATTTCTTCATCTGCAATATCGCCTGTGGGGAAATCTCAATTTCAAATTGTCATCCTGAGCGCCTTGGTTCTGGCGCGTAAGGATCTTGCGCTTGGCACTCTGCAACCTGCTTGCAACGACCTCGCACCGGACTCCGACCTATCTGTGTCATCCGTGAAATCCGTGGCAAGGCCGTTGCTCTTGCACTTTGCAGCATCAAGAATACTTCCCACTAAATGCTAAGTGCTAAATGCTGAATGCTCCCACTACAATACCCACCATGGCAACAGCCCTCTTCGGCGGCACCTTTGACCCCATACACAAAGGACATCTCGCCGTAGCCC
>JAOAPL010000302.1 GCA_025462925.1 Acidobacteriaceae bacterium | reverse complement strand
GCGGAGAAGGCATTGAAGACTATCTTGCCTGTCACAGCCAATATCGCACGGGGTGCAATTCGACAGGTAAGTACGATGCGTATCTAAACTTTTTGAAAAACCAAATTGCGTGGAGCGATTCCCAGACGCAAAAGTGGCTCGCCTCATACGACGACGCCCTTCGGTTGGAAAACAAAATTCCCCCGGGTCTGGGAAAGAACAATCACTCAGAATATGCTGACCAGCTCCGAGCTCTTGGTGAAGGCGAGATTTATGGGGTAATGGGGTACTTGTACGGCGTGAAGGCGGAAGGCAAAGAGAGTAGCAATTGCCAGCTTGATCCAGGCGAGGACAATGGAAACGTCGATTTTCATATCTACGTGGGATTTGATCCCGCGCTTGCTGCGAGAATTCGGAGTAAGACGACGACGCCTGCAGATAGAGCAGAAATAAACCCCAAGTCAATGATTGTCGAAATGACGCCCCATTATCGTGGCCAATACCATCCGGAGTGGTCTTTGGATGTAGTCCGAAAAGAGTTAGGAAAGCAAATAAGGGTAACCGGCCAGCTCATGGTCGACAATGAACATTATGTGAAGTCGCAGGATTGTGGCCGCGACGACCACACCTCTTCGTGTTGGCGCGGCACGGTATGGGAACTTCACCCTGTGACCCAATTTGAGGCCTGTCAAAACCAAACTTGCGGCCAAGCAGAAGCAGGCTGGGCGCCAGTTGGAGGAATTCTGGCTACACAATAAAGCGCGTGAGGTCACGACCATGACCCCAGTACATTTTCAAGGCAATGCGGCACCGCTATCGAGCGATGGTTTGACAGCGGTTGCTACCGATCTGAAAGTGCACGCGCCGGAGATATGGGCGGTCCTTGCGGTTGAAACCTCCGGCTGTGGATATCTCCCGGATCGTCGCCCCCAGATTCTTTTCGAGCGTCACGTCTTCCATCGCTTGACGAACGGACAATTCGATGATGGCGATATTAGTGATCCGGTCCCTGGAGGATACGGCCCACGCGGCGCACTCCAATATGACCGACTCGGCCGCGCAATCAGCAAGGATCGTAGCGCCGCTCTACAGAGTACATCCTGGGGCATTGGACAGATCATGGGCATGAACTATCCAAGGGCGGGTTTTCACGATGTGGAGGACATGGTTGCTGCGATCGAAGATTCGGAAGACCGGCAGCTGACCGCAGTGGGAATGTTTCTCGCCAATACCGGCCTCGGTACATTTCTCCGGTCTCATGATTGGGCATCTTTCGCGCGTGGTTACAATGGTCCAAACTACGCAATCAACCGATATGACATCCGACTCAACAGCGAATACCAAAAATATTCTACGGGTGCTCTTCCGGATCTGAACGTCCGCGCTGCACAATTGTATTTAACCTATCTCGGCTTTCATCCGGGTTCGATTGATGGTATCGCTGGAGAGCACACGATGGCGGCTCTTGCTCAATTCCGCGCCCAGAATGGAATGCAGTCCGCGTCTGGCATGGATGCCAGCGCAGTTGCACAATTGCGCGACGTACTGACGGGAACCTCAGCTGTTGCCGTCTAGGCGGCCAGAAATGATCGAGATACTTTATTGCAACCATGGCAGAACCAAGGGCGGTGACGGAATTAGGCGGATGAGACTCCAGCAAAGTATGTGCGCATTCCGAGGAGGTACTGCATGAAACCATTGCTCCGAATCCTTGTACTCCTGCTCCTTTGGGTAATGTCGGCTGCAGCCCAAACGGCAACCGTAACACGCAATGTCAATCTTCGACCCGACCCGTCAACTGATAACCAGCCTCTCAAGAAGCTCGCGCCTGGGATCCAGATTCAGCTTCTTGAGCCTGATGCGACGAATGGCTTCCTTCATGTCAAAGCTGACGATCAAACTGGCTGGGTGTGGAGCAAGAGTGTCAAGATTCAAGAAACCCTAAGTACGCCACCTAGTGCGGCTTCTAGTGGGATAGTAGATGCGACCTCGGCGTCAGCGATTTCGTCCAGCTGGGACAAGCCGGCTCCGCAGGATGGCATTTTCCATAGTGCTGAAGGTGACTGTGGCGAAACTGGGGATGGAGGAGACACAGAGACAAATCGGCGCAAGAACCGGACTGACGTCCCAGCTGAGTACCATCCAGTCACCTGGGACGCGATCAACACCCAGAAGTATCCACAAGGAGCTCCGAAGAGCCGAACAAATTGGACCCCGAATCAACTCGCACAGACTGCTCCGTTTGAAGGGGCTGCTGTAAGCGTCGAAGGCTACCTTTACAAAGTGAAGGTCGAGAGTTCAAGTCCTAGCGCAAAGAGAGGCGGTGAATCGACTAATTGCCACGCTAGACTTGCCAACGACGTCGACTGGCATATGCCGCTCACTGCTAATGTCGATGAAGGAGAAGATGTGGCCATTATTGTCGAAACCACGCCGCGGGTGCGCCAAGCACACACGAACTGGACTACAGCCCGTCTTAAGCCCTGGACTGCCCACGTGGGCAGTCAGCCTAACTCAAACTACAACCGTCAAAAAGTACGGATAAGTGGCTGGTTGATGCTTGACCCGGAGCACCAGGACATGATCAATAGTCGTCTGCGTTCCACCCTCTGGGAAATTCATCCGATCACTAAAATCGAGGTCTGGAACAACGGTCAATGGGTTGACTCGGATAATCAGCCGTAAATTGATTCACACGTTTTCGAGATGGCACACAACCCGTGCCGGAAACGGCGGCGTCAGTGGCTTGTCGCGAAGAGCTTACAAAGGACGTGTTTGTGTATCGAAGGTCCCTCGTTAGGTGGACTCGCTTTCCTCATGACGTGCGGTTCTGCCGTCCATCGAACCTTGGCAGGTGCCGGGCAAGGATGAGTAGTGTTCGAGGAGTTTGCGGCCTGATCCTAAAGAGCCGAAACGCAAAGGCCGGCTCTCTGGCTGGCCGGGATCTTATAAATTGCGGATATTGCCCCAGACTGCTCGGGCCGCGGGATGGAACAAATGCCTAAAAACATTGTGATTTGTTGCGATGGCACTGGCAATGAATTTGGCCAAAGCAACTCGAACGTGGTGAAACTCTACAAGGTGCTAGCCCGGAGTGACCTGCAAATCGCCTACTACCATCCTGGTGTTGGCACGATGGGTTCACGAAACGCACTCACTCAGATCGGCAGGTGGTGGACCCGTCTTATTGGTCTGGCATTTGGCTACGGTATCTCCGACAATGTGGCGGACGCATATCAATTTCTAATGAGGACCTTCCAGCCTGACGACTCGGTTTACATTTTTGGCTTCAGTCGAGGCGCATACACCGCCCGCGCACTGTGTGGGATGCTGCACATTGTAGGGTTGCTCAGTCAGGGGAACGAAGGGCTGATTCCCTACGCAATACGGATGATGAAACAAAAACGAATCGATTTCGGAGTCGCGGCAGCCTTCAAGAAGACCTTTTCGCGCGAATGCAAACCGCTCTTCGTCGGTGTCTGGGATACGGTCAGTTCGGTGGGATGGGTCTACAACGCTGTGCATTTCCCCTTTACAAAGACCGCTAACAATCCCGACATTCGCGTCGCCCGGCATGCCGTTTCCATCGACGAGCGGCGAGCGTTCTTCCGCCAAAACTTGTTTGGCGATCCTTGCGGTGACACCCAAGATGTGCAGGAGGTCTGGTTCGCGGGAGTTCATTCTGATGTCGGAGGGAGTTATGCAGAATCGGAGAGCCAACTTTCACAGGTGGCCCTGCGCTGGATGCTGTGCGAAGCAGAACTTCGGGGCCTGAATGTGGATCAAAGTCGCAAAGTAGAGATTCTGGGAGGCAAAAAGCCTTATGTCGCGCCTGACCCGCTCACGACAAGTCAGCACGAATCACTTCACGGCTGGTGGTGGGTCGCAGAGGTTTGGCCGAAAATCGTACATATAGAGACGAGTCAAGGCGTATGGACGAGATCAATCCGCGTGAATTTGGGCCGACGGCGCTGGATTTCTCCTAACTCGATAGTGCATGAATCGGTCGAGCGCAGAATGAGAACCTCAACTACAAACCAGCAAACTTGCCCCAGCAGCGTACAACTGCTAATGACCGCTGTCCCCACAGTGTTGCCGATTGAGCCATCTTCCGGTAAGGCCCGGTTCGGGGAGGGAGGATTATGGATGAAGTAGATAGCGGGAGCATCCTTATTAACCTAGTCGACGGAACAAGGCAGCCGCTGCCCGCCAGCGTGAAGTGGTCGGGAACGATACACGATGGCCGTGCACCAAGTGAGTGGCGGCTCATAAACATCGATGGCTCTGGGCCCGCAGAACTTATCAAAGGTCTCACCTACTTCGATAACCTTTTCGACAACTACACTGTGATCGTTAATTCCAAGGGTTACGAAGACGCGGCCTGGATGCCGGTGCACATTTCATCGGCTCAGCCGACCGCTGTTGATTTGATGCTCGTTCCCGAAGATGCCCACCTCAACTTCGGCGGCGCGAGCTGGGCCTCACTTAACAGTATTCGTCCTCGCTTCGCGCAAATTCTCTCCGCCGGAGTCGATAATGCTTCCGACCGATACAGTAATCTGATGGAACAAAACCGGGGACTTGTCCTTGCTTGTCTTCTGAACCTGCTGACAGCGATGTCCCAGATCACATTGCCGAGCGAAAGAACTCCGCTTGATTACTACTGGCAACCCATTTGGGACGATCCGCAGTTTCCAACCGCGCAAGATAGATTCTTTGCTTATGCCGACAAGGCACTGGTGGACGATGTGGTAAAAGCGGGAAAGATGGGATCGTTTTCTCAGGAAAAAGATCCTGGAATATTCCATCCCGGCGCGACTCTCAGCTACAAGCAGAACCAATTTGACGTCACCAATGTTCAACTGACTTTCCATCAAGGCAATGCCAAGAGCATTCAAGGTCCGGCGGGACCAGTGGACTGCGTCGTAGCGGAGCCGGACATCGACTATTACAAAGATCTGCTGTCCCATTTTTTTGTGGAGGTTTTGCCCAACAAATTCACCGGAGAGCTTACCGATCCAAGAACGGCTTACTTACTCAGGTGGATGGCGGCCAAGCAAGCAGGACAGGATTTTAACCCGCTTTACACGTTGACGGTTTAGAAGAGCTCTTTGACGGCGCACCCACCCAGGATTGGGAGTTGCTCACGGATGCGCTCGCGGGGCGAAGAGACCTTGAACAGCGTTAAGCGGTAAAGACGTTCTGATCCTGAACTCTGAGGCCAATCTCGTGAAATCCAAAGAGGTATCGCGGAAATCCGCCCTCGTATTGTTGGTTGTTACCTTTATATCCAACGAGGGCGCCGCTCAGGCGGCGATAGAAGGAACTGTTCGAGAACGCCTCGGCAAACTCGTTCCAGGAGCAGCCATTACTTTGAAGCGTTCAGAGGGCAGGACAGCGTCGGCAGTCAGCGATTATCGGGGGACATTTCATTTTGCTACGGTCAACCCCGGTGACTATACGCTACAGATCGAGGCAAACAATTTTTACCCAACCACTTACAACTTCGTCGTTACGCAGCGACAGCCGATTTCAATCACGATCGAGTTGCAACCGAAGCAATCAGCGCGGCAAATGGTCGAGGTCAACGCTCATTCTTTGATGGTCGATCCTGGGAAGACCGGTAGCTTGTATACGTTCACTCACCAAGACCTCGAGAAACTGCCCGATCCGCTGGTCGAATCAACCAACGATCTGGTCAATAATCTGCTGCCTGGCGCGAACGACAGCCATGACAATTTCCTTGCCGTGCGCGGCACTGAGTTCTCGTTGCATGAGTTCATCAACGGCGTTTCATTTCTCGACAACACTCAGCCTCAATTCAGCCCTGGTATCAGTCCGCAGATCTTTGAGACTGTGGACTTGATGACGGGCGGCTTCACCCCTGAATATGGCAACCGTTTCGGTGGCGTGCTCGACATCGCCACGCGCTCCGGCGCGGATCTCGGCGGGCACGGTAATGTGAATTTTCGTCGCGCGACGCTCGGTATTTCCGATCTTAATGCCGACTACGGCGGCGAATACCGACGACTCGGCTATTACTTGTTTCTTGATGGGTTCACTTCCGGGCGGTTTCTCGATCCTCCTGAGCCGCGGCAATTCTACGATTTCGGCGAGGGTTCACGTGCAACGGCTCAATTCGATTGGGATGCAGGAGCCAAAGACGCTTTCAAACTGCTGATAATGGGCGGAGGGGATAACTTCCAGCAGCCGAATATTTCTGATGATCAGGCAGTGGGTCGCGATGCACAGCGTCGCTTGCGGCAACAAACCGCGATCCTCAACTGGCTGCACACCGTTTCATCGGAGACGCTAATCACGACCTCGTTGTACGAGCGTACCAGTTCCGACCGTGTGCTGCCCACTACTGACCCGATAACACCATTTTCTAAGGCTTCGCGTTCCCCGCTTGCCCTGGGTATCAAGAGCGACCTTGCACACTACTGGAAGGGACATTTTTTCAAAGCCGGAGTGGACCTAGCCCGCTTGCGTGAAGACGAAAGCTTTTTCTTTGACGGCCGTGGCGATCCTGACATCTTTCCCCCCTTCAGTGGCGGACTACTCGGCGGCCAGGCTAGCGCCTACGTCCAGGATCACTTCTCGGCCATTAGCACCCTGACATTCGACCTAGGGATACGCTACGACTACTTCGACGTGGTGGATACGGGCGTGCAGACCAGCCCGCGATTCGGCCTTGCATATCATTTCACTAAGACAAAGTCAGTCTTGCACGCAGCTTACAATCGTTACTTTTCTCCGCCGCCGATTGAGTACTCACTGCTCGCCAGCTTCCTTGGCCACCATGCGTTTGATCCCCATCAGCGTGTTGGCAACATCCGCCCCTATACCCAAAACTATTTTGAAGCAGGCTGGACACAGGAACTACGCCCGGGGTTGAATCTTGAGCTGAACTCCTACCTGCACACTGGTCACAACAGCTTCGAGAACCACGAGATCTCAATCAGCCGCATCTTCGTTCCTATCAACTTCCACACAGCTCGCTCGGAGGGCGCAGAACTCGTGCTCAACATGCGCCAGCTAGAGCGTATCGGAATCAGCGGGCGCTTCCAATACGCGCTACAGAAGACTTATTTCTATGGCCCGATTACGGGTGGATTCGCAGGCGACGAGCCGCTGGCGCCGCACGAACGCATCGTCCCCGCTTTCGACCAAACCCACACGGGTACGGCACAGATTTTCTACCACAGCCAGTGGCGGAGTTTTTGGGGCGGCAGCGCACTTCGCTACGGCAGCGGCACCATCGTTGAACGCGGCAATCGCCTGCCGCAACATTTCACTGCGGATCTTGCTTCCGGATTCACGCTCTGGAATCAGGAACCGAGACGTTTAGAGCTGGAGCTTGACGTTACTAACATCTCTAACAGTATTTACCGAATCGCCAAAGAGAGCGAAGAGATTCCCATCCAGAACGCGCCTTCGCGTACAGTGGGAGCCAGTCTGAAATTTCATTTTTAAGCCAATTCGTCGCTCGCCAAACAATCCGCCGAAGCACGTCGAACGACTGAACAGCCGTCCGTCCGCGACCTTTGGCGG
The DNA here is from genome assembly GCA_025462925.1 of Acidobacteriaceae bacterium. GTDB lineage: Bacteria > Acidobacteriota > Terriglobia > Terriglobales > Acidobacteriaceae > JAICLA01. The sequence continues at coordinate 668 of JAOAPL010000302.1, read as the reverse complement.
CAGGCCGACCCTTCCGCGGATTTAGGCACACAATTGGCACACCGCATTCAATACATAGGCTAATTTGGTGCAGTTCCGCTAGCTTAGTTGACTTATCGACCATCAGTTGTCCACCCTGAAACAATCCCGAGCGAGCGGCCGTGCACAAAGGTCCGGCCACAATGTCAAGTTATCCACTCCTTGTGTACAAAAGTAAGTTAAAACTCGTAGATTCCAGTTACTACCCGTTTTGTTAACGACGACCTTGTTAACGAAAACGGAACGAACGGCGGGTCCCACGTTCCAGCAGCGGTATGGTTCGAAGTAAGTGTGATTCCGATCGTCAGGTAAGCCTCCGTCGGTATTCCGACCGTTTTACAGTTTGTTCGTCGCCTTTGGTGTGAGCGTGGTATGTACCCCAGCACAATTCAACTTGAACTTGTATCGAGCCGAAACTGCTTGTACTGGGCTCTAGATGCTTGTTCACTGTACAATCCGCACCATTGCTGACTGTTTTTATTATCGGTTGTAACAGAACGTGAAAGCTTACTGACCGCATAGTGTGTCACGTCGGAATATCGACGTTAGTTGCATTTAAGAGTGCTCTCCTTTTTTTTGTTTGACTCCCACAAGCAGAGCTGCTTATACTCTGCCCCATACTGACAGTTAGATCGACCACCACAAACGAA
>JAOAPL010000243.1 GCA_025462925.1 Acidobacteriaceae bacterium | reverse complement strand
TGATGGCCCAGGCGTGCGGGGTGCGCATCATGACGCCCTCAAGCACCGCCTGGCCGCCAACCAGGGTCTCTTCGCCACCTTCGAGCGCGGGCAAGAGCTGGATGGCTACCAGGAACTGCCACAATGTCTTGAAAAATTGCATAGAGATTGGATGTTCTGTAGGGCTAGTTAGTTCCAGGGATTAGGGTACCACAGGGCGGAAGCTGGGCTTGCACGGCAGGTGCCGGAAGCGATTGGGAGGGCATGGCTTTCAGCCATGCCGAACGCGAAACAAACCGACTTTGCAGAATGATGCGCAGAAGCGAATCATTCTGCAAAAAGGAAATAATGGGAATTCTTGGCGGCACGGCTAAAACCGTGCCCTCCCATCTGAGAGTGATCACCAATGCGCACATTCGCCGAAACCGCTGACCGGATCGCTGCCACCACCAAAAAGCTGGAGAAGACAGCGCTGCTGGCGAAGTATCTGAAGTCGGCGCCGATCGAAGAGGCTGCGGTAGCGGCGGTTTTCTTCTCCGGGAGGGCGTTTCCTATGTGGGAGGAGACAACGCTGCAAGTTGGAGGCACCCTTCTGTGGCGAATCGTAGAGGAGCTTTCAGGACGTAGCGACCTAGAGCTGACGGCTGCCTATCGTGAACATGGGGATTTGGGCGCGGTGGCGGGAGCGGTGCTGCCTGGGGGAACTGAGACCCAGTCCGCACCGTCGAAAATTCGGCTGATCTTCCGCGAAATTGCCGCTGTGCGTGGGCCGGCAGCAAAGGCAGTGCTCGTTCGGAAGCTGCTCAGCCAAGTTTCGCCGCTGGAAGCCAAGTACATCGTGAAGATCATGACCGGAGATTTGCGGATCGGTCTGAAAGAAGGCCTGGTGGAAGAAGCGATTGCCAAAGCATTCGGTGGACGGGTGAAAGACGTCCAGCGTGCGAACATGCTGCTGGGCGATATCGGCGAGACGCTTCGGCTGGCGGCGGAGGGGCGGCTGGCGGAAGCGAGGATGCGGCTGTTTCATCCGATTGGGTTCATGCTGGCGAGCCCCGCGGAGTCGGCAGAAGACGCGCTGAGCTACTTTCAAAATGCATGGGTCGAAGACAAGTATGACGGCATTCGCGCGCAGGCGCACTGTTCGGGGGAAACCGTGCGGTTCTTCTCGAGGACTCGGGACGAAATCACGGAATCGTTCCCTGAGTTGCCGGATGCGCTAGCCGGGCTACCGCAAGATGTGATTCTCGACGGAGAGATCGTGGCTTGGAGTTACTTGGACGATGAAACACCGACGGACGATGGCGATGCCAAAACCGAAAATGTGGAGCGACGGGTGCCTGCCATGAGCGGAGTCGAAGGGCCCTCGCCCGTCTTACTCAAAGAGGAAACGGGGCGGGCGCTCCCATTCAGCGCGCTGCAGCAGCGGCTTGGCCGGAAAAAAGTCAGCGAACAATTGATGCGTGAAGTTCCGGTAGCTTATCTCGTATTCGATGTGTTGTATGCAGGCGGCGAGCTGGTGATGGATCGGCCGCTGCGGGAAAGAGCGAGGATACTGGACGAGCTTCTAAAAACAAGAACCATCAACCACGAAGGACGCGAAGGTACACGAAGGAAAACCAAAGCAAATCCGGCCATTACTCAAAGCAATTTGGCTTTCGATCCGGAATGCTTGCCGCCAACACAGATTATTCGCGCACCGGTCTTCCAGGCGTCATCGCCGGAAGCGCTGAATAAGTTGTTCGACGACGCTCAGGCGCGCGGCAACGAAGGCCTGATGATCAAAGATCCGGAGTCGCCTTATACGCCGGGTCGGCGCGGCAAGTCGTGGCTGAAGCTGAAACGGGAACTGGCGACGCTGGATGTTGTGGTCACAGCCGTTGAGTACGGGCACGGCAAACGCATCGGAGTGCTCAGCGATTACACATTTGCGGTGCGGGATGGAGACCGGCTACTGAATATCGGCAAAGCTTATTCGGGATTGACGGATATTGAAATTGCCGAGATGACGAAATGGTTCCTGGACCACACGATCGAAGACCAAGGCTTCCGCCGCACGGTTGAGCCGAAGGTCGTGCTGGAAGTGGCATTCAACAACATCATGAAATCCGACCGGCACTCGAGCGGATACGCGCTGCGCTTTCCGAGGATCGTGCGTCTAAGGCCGGATAAGTTGCCGGAAGAAGCGGACACGACGCAGCGAGTGGAAGACATTTTTCAAAAGCAAGGCGGATAGCGCATCTACGAGCGCGGCCCATAGTAGCGGTAATGTCCAATAATCTTCCAGTCAAACAGCACGTCTTCCATCTGAGGACCACGCCCGATGTTGTGAACGATCATGTAATTCCCATCTTTGCCTCTTTCATTCACGACGATTCCAATGTGTGTGACGCCACCTCCCAAGTCCCAGGCCACGATATCTCCAGGAGAGTAGTCCACTCCGCGCTGGCTCATCTCGAGGTTGGCGCCATTTCGCGAAAAGAACGTCATTAGGTTTGGGACGCGCCGCTGATCGATATTTGGGTCTGGGCGGTGCTGCCATTTGTGCGGGTAGGCATCGAAGTGGCGCACCATATCTTCGTGAACTTCCTTCTGAAGATCTATTCCGAGCGCCCGGTAACTTCGAATGATTTCATCTGTGCATACCCCGGTGCTGGCAGGAACATCGCCGCCTGGGTAGGGAATGTGAACGTAATCAGATACATATCTCACCTGATGATGAGTGCGCTCGACGGCGGCGGTCACGAGTCGGAGAACGAAATCCTGATGTGATTGGTCCTGCGGCCAAGCTGCCGCACTTAAGAAACACAATAGGACGAGAACCGACTTGTTCCTGACAAAAACCATAACTAGAAGGACACCGCCAGCGCGAGGTTTGCTCCAGAATGCTCAGCGCGTATGATCCTGCACTTCTCCTACCGGGATCACACATCCATGCGCGACTTCGCACACCGCATGCTCGAACTGGATCGTAGTGTGGTCGATGCGGAAGTCGGCATGAAGGCGCTCCTTTACGTCACGAAGGATGCGCTCGCTGGCTGACATAGGGATATCGGCAATGGAGATGTGGCATGAAAGCGCGCTGGTCTCCGAACCGATGCTCCACACGTGCAGGTCGTGGACATCGTTTACTCCCTCGATCTCCTGGATCGCCGCCGCGACCCGGGCCAGCTTCATCCCTCGGGGCGTGCCTTCGAGAAGAATATTCAACGTCTCGCGCATGATGCCGAAGCTGGACCAGAGGATCAGCGCGCCGATTCCGAACGAGAGTGCTGAGTCGATCCATAGTTGCCCTGTTGCGAGAATGGCCCAGCCGCCGACGATGACTGCCGCGGTCGAAACCGTGTCGCCGATTTCGTGGAGCAGCGCGCTGCGGACGTTTACGTCGCGATGGGTGCGGTAGAGCATGAAGGCGATGGCGCCATTCATCACTACTCCGGCGGCCGCGACCAACATCATAGTGCCGGCCTGCACCGGCTGCGGATGCTGAATTCTGAGCACGGCTTCGTAGAAAATAAAAAACGAAATAGCTACCAGCGCACCAGCGTTGACCAGTGCAGCCAAGACCCCGGCCCGATGATATCCATAGGTGTGCGTTGGGCTGGGCGGACGAGAATGGAAGTAAACGGCAACCAGCGAGAGCAGCAGGGCAACGAAGTCGGTGAGATTGTGTCCAGCTTCGGAGAGCAGGGCCAGAGAATGGGAGCGCACTCCGGCTACAACCAGCAGGCCTATATAGGCGGCGGTTACGAGCAGCGATACGCGGAGGATTTTCGAGGTGCGCTCGTCGGCACCATGAGAGTGAACATGCACCTATTAAGTCTAAGGATGGCCGGAGAGGGATTCAAGGTAGCCGTCGTTGGTCGGCGGTCGTTGGCTGTTGGCCGTCATGCTAGTGTCCAAGTCGGTCGCAGTAGGCCTGCTGCATCCTCTACTCCTGCTCCCCGGTTCACTTACAAACCAATTTTTGCCATTCCGAACTGCTTTAGCGTGAGGAATCTGCTAGTTGCTGACCGCAACGGTGTCCCTTCGGAAAAGCAGATTCCTCAGACCTGAAGGTC
>JAOAPL010000182.1 GCA_025462925.1 Acidobacteriaceae bacterium | reverse complement strand
ACTCGAACACGGCCCAAGCATTCTGCTCGTCCAAGTCTCCGGTCGGTTCATCAGCCAGCAGCACGGCCGGCCTGGTGACGAGCGCCCTGGCAATAGCGACGCGCTGCTGTTCCCCGCCCGAAAGCTCTCCTGCGCGGTGCTCGGTCCGGTCCTGCAGGCCGACTTCCGCGAGCCACTTGCGCGCTGTCGTCATCGACGGCGAAAAACCCTCGCCTCGCAACAACAACGGCATGGCTACATTTTCTGTGGCAGTAAAATCCGGCAACAACTGGTGCCGCTGCCACAAAAATCCCACGGCGCGACTTCTAAATTCGGCGACCGTGGTGTCTTGATTCGTTTCAATGGGCTTGGAAGCGAAGTATACTGCACCGCTCGTTGGCGTGTCTAGCGCAGCCAGCAGATGTAGCAGAGTGCTTTTTCCCGCTCCAGACGGCGCGACAATCGCCACCATCTCTCCGCGCCGCAAACTTAGATTGGCATCCGCCAAAACGGTCAAACAGCGCGCCCCGACCCCATAGGTTTTTCTCAAATTGCGTGCTTCCAGCACCACCTGCGTGTCGTGCAAACCGACCGCGTTCGCTACCCCTGCGGCCGGCCCCGAATTGGCTTCAGAATTCATTCCAAGTCCACATTTCCCATGCTGCGTAGGCGGCGAGATCGACAGCCCTTCCACTTGTTAGATGCAGAAACTCCAAATCCAGTGCCGAGTCTCGTCCATTCTGTCGCTCCCGTGACCCATCCGCTTCCCATTTATGGCGCGGCCTTGCCTAGCAAAAGAGCAGGCCCAAGATGGGCATTTCCTTAACCGCTTAATTGCTTTTAATTCAAACGTTTATGGCCGGCAGTTTTCCGGGCGAGGTTCTACAAGCTTCCTCGCTTCTGCCGAGTCCTATCCAGACACCTAGGAGCAAACCGCCCTCCAAAGCTCCTATTCCGGCAGCAAAATCGTCCTTCTCGGGTATCTTACGTCCGGCGTCTCCCTTCCTTCACTCATAACGCAGGATTTCCACCGGTAACAGCCGTGCCGCGGCGCGCGCCGGCAGCAGCGTGGCTCCCACCGAAATACCCATCGCGGCGGCGGCAATCCAAACGGCATCCAGCAGGCTGGGATGAAACGGCACGTACGGCACCGCATACACTTGCGGGTCGAGAGGAATTAGATGGTATGTCCCGGCGATCCAGGCAAATGCGTATCCGATGCATAAGCCGGCGAAAGTGCCCGTCGCGCCAATGGCAATCCCCTGCCAGAGAAAAATGCGCCGAATCTGCTGGCGCCTCGAACCCATTGACATCAGGATCGCCACGTCTCGCGCCTTGTCGGTCACCGTCATGGACAGCACTACGAGAACGTTCAACCCCGCGACAAAGGTGATCAGCCCGATGAAAATTGCGGTCACTAATTTTTCCAGCCGCAAAGCACGAAAAAGCGCGCGATTTTCCTCCATCCAGGTGGTAGCCGCAAAGCCCGCGCCGGCAGCCTGCTCCAACTTGCGCGCAATCTCACCTGCCTGCTCAGGCTTGTACAATCGAAATTCGAGCACGCTGACTCGATCACCGACACTCGAGAGCGCTTGTGCGGCAGCCAAGCTCAAAAAGCACCAATTCTCGTCGTAATCGTAGAAGCCCGAATCAAAAACGCCCCCGACGCGGAACCGCCGTCCTCGCGGCATCATGCCGAATGGTGTCAATCGCCCACCCTGTGGGCTGATCAGGGTCACGTAGTCGCCCGGAGAGAGCTTCCACTCCTGCGCGAGCTGCTTACCCACTATCACCGCGTCGATCCCATCCGCATCCGGCGAAAAATCCAGCTTACCGGCAACGATGTGCTGCAGCGCCTCATCGCTGCCCCGCTCTCGCTCCAGGTCAATTCCTTTCGTCACAACACCGCGCGCCTCGCCGGCAAACGTCATCAAAACGGTTTGATACACTGCGGGCGTCACAGACCGCACTCCTGGAACGGCCGCAAGGTTCGACACCATCATTTTATAGTCGCGTATTCCGCCCGCGCCCGGCCGCGTCAGCGAGACGTGCGCTGTCACGCCCAGCAATCGGTCCTGCAGCGTTTCCCGAAATCCTGTGTTCATTGCCAGGGCGATCACTAACGTTGCCACACCGGCGGCAACTCCAATCACCGAAAAGGCGGTGACCAAGCGCAGCACTGCCGGGCGGTACGGCGACCGCAAGTACCGCCTCGCGACGAACCATTCAAATTTCATGCTGAACTCGTCAGGGCTTGGCGCCTTGCTCCGGATTCGATGGCGCTTCCGGCCGCAATTGCGGAAACAAAATGACGTCGCGAATCGACGGCGAGTCCGTAAAGAGCATCGTCAAACGATCGATGCCAATGCCTTCCCCCGCTGTCGGGGGCATGCCGTGGCAGAGCGCGCGTATGTAGTCCCAGTCGACCTGTTTCGGCATTTCCTCCCCACCTTGCGCGACCTGCGCGCGAAAGCGCCTCTCCTGCTCTATCGGATCGTTCAATTCCGAAAAACCGTTCGCAATTTCCATTCCCGCGACGTAAATCTCAAATCGCTCGGTAACGCTCGGATCATCCGGTTTCTGCTTGGACAAAGGAGAAATGTCCGTCGGAAATTCGTACAGAATCGTCGGCTGCACCAGCTTGTCTTCCGCCATCGTCTCAAACAGCAGGCCAGTCCATTCTCCGTCGCTGAGAGTTCCCTTAGAGGCTGCATACGGAGCGCTCGCTCCCTTCGCCCAAGCGTTGTAACGCTCGGTGATCGCGCGCGGTCCCGCTGGCGCACGCAACTCCGTCAATGTAGGGGCCGCGCCTGCCGCAGCCGGCCAGTATTTCACAATCGCTTCACGCATCGACAGCCGCTCAAACGTCCCGAAGTCAAGATCGACCTCTCCATACCTCACCACCGTGGACCCGGTGATCTTCTTCGCCAGCTCCGCGAACAGTTGCTCGTTCATGTCCATCAAGTCGCCGTAATTGCTGTAAGCCTCATAAAACTCCAGCATCGTGAATTCCGGATTGTGCTGCGTGGAGATTCCCTCATTGCGAAAGTTGCGGTTGATCTCATAAACGCGATCGAATCCACCCACCGTCAGCCGCTTCAAATACAATTCCGGCGCGATGCGTAGAAAAAGGTCGATGTCCAGCGTATTGTGATGCGTCACAAAGGGCCGCGCGGCCGCTCCCCCGGGTAGCGGGTGCATCATCGGCGTTTCCACCTCAATATACCCACGTGCGTCCAGAAACCTCCGCAGTTCCTGGATAATCCGCGCCCGCGCCACGAAAACTTCGCGCGACTTCTCATTCGCGATCAGATCCAAATAGCGCTGCCGATAGCGCAGCTCGACATCCGTAAGGCCGTGCCATTTCTCCGGCAAAGGCAACAACGCCTTCGAAAGGAAAAATATTTCCTCCACCCTAACGGAAAGCTCATTCGTCTTGGTGCGGAAAAGGTGTCCCCGAACACCGATGGAATCGCCAAGGTCGAGCAACTTGAAAAGCTCGAATCCGCCCTCTCCCACCGCATCCTTTTTCACATAGATCTGGATGCGCTTTCCCGAACCCTGCAGGTGTGCAAATCCGGCCTTACCCATCAGGCGCAGCGAGACGATTCGCCCGGCAACCCGGATCTCCCGCTGGTTGGCCTCCAACTCAGCGCCGGAAGTCGCTCCAAATTGGGTCGCCAAATCGGCAACTGTGTCGCTCCAGCGAAATTCGTGAGGATACGCTTTCAGGCCAAGCGCCTGAATTTGCTCGAGCTTTTTTTGGCGCTGCTCAAACTGGTCGCGCGGCTCAAATTGCAACGGGAAATCCTTTCGGCATAATCGCAGGCGAGTATAGCGGCCACCGCAGTCGGAGGGCAAGAATGCGACGCCGCCCAGACACCGAATGGTGCGCTTATCCAATTTCGGTCGCGAATTCGCGGACACCGATCGGATTGTATTCCACTGTCCTATGACAAATACGTTACCAGCGATACTGAGCGTACCGTACGTACAGAAGAACTCCAGAATTAACTTTTCCTAATAAATTGTTACTGGCCTGAGACTATTTTGATATACTCCCCCGCCTCAGGAGAGACTCAGTGCGGGTTCGCGCTTACGCCGTTCCTTCTACTAGATGTTCGTCCGTGCAAGAGGATTGGAGCGCCTGGCTGCCTCCACCCAAGGCGGAAGCTTTTGACGCCTGCGTGCGCCAACTGGAGCTCTTCTACGGGATGTTTAGCGTTTCGCTGAATGAAGCGCTGGAACTCCGCCGCATCGGGAAATTGGAACACTCCTGCCGCGCCATCTTCGTTATACCGGCATTATGTGCCCGGTTGGCGGTTCCTTTGGAGGGGCTGCTTCACACTTTGGGTGAGCACGCGAAGCACTTCGGCATTGTCCCGAACACCGCTCCTCTTGACGCCGCGAACTTCCGCGGGTCTCGGGAGCAGCGCACCGCTCGTATGAGCGATCTGTTAAGTCACGTGCTTCTCACTCAGCGCTCGCAGTTCCTGCACAAGATCGAGACTCTGGAAGAGATGGTGTTCAGCATTCGGAAGAATTTCTACGAGGTAGCTTCCGATCTCGGCAACGGCGCGTCCGTTGCGCCGTCCGCGGATTGGCGTGCCGTCGACGATGCTCACTTTGATTTGAACACCTGTCTGCGCGAAACTATTATTGTGTTGAAGTCCTTTTTAGTGGTACTCCCCAATGATCAGCTCAGCGGGTTCCAGAAATCCGTAAATGTCCAACTGCTTGCCCCTGGAGATGCCCAACCAGCCGCCCGTAGACGAATGGTCGTAATCGAGAGAGAATAACCAAGCCTGTTCTCCGGGCGCCAACCCAGCGAGTAATAAACGCCCGCTGCGTGTTTCCTCGGTATGCGGGCTTTTGCGAAGACAACTCCGGGAGGTATACGGCGCATCCGAAAGGGTGGATGCGTCGCTATTGGACCGTTGGCCCGAAACAGACCAGGCGACTCCATCGCATCAAACGCGCCGCAGCCTAAGCCGCTGACGGAAGCGGAAGCCATTCGCTTGGCGCAAGCCGGCGATGCTGCGGCTTTTGAGTTCTTGTACGAACTGCATAGCCGCCGCGTCTACGCCTTGTGTCTCCGGATGGTCAGCAATCCTTCCGACGCGGAAGACCTGATGCAAGAGGCATTCCTGCAGCTCTTCCGCAAGATTGCGACGTTTCGGAGCGAGTCCGCGTTTTCGACTTGGCTGCACCGCATGACCGTGAACGTCGTGCTGATGCGGTTGCGCAAAAAAGTTTTGCCGGTGGCTTCTCTTGAGGAAACGACCGAGCCGGACGAAGATGGCGGAGGGCCCAGGAAGGATGTGGGTGCTCCGGACTTGCGGTTAAGCGGAGCGGTTGATCGCGTCAATTTGGAGCGCTCGATCGACAAGCTGCCTCCTGGCTATCGCATGGTCTTTGTTTTGCACGACGTGCAGGGCTACGAGCACAACGAGATTGCAGGCATCATGGGTTGTTCGGTTGGAAATTCGAAGTCGCAATTACATAAGGCGCGAACCAGGTTGCGCGATTTGCTCCAGGAAGAAATTCGCGAGCAAGCGCGCCAAGAACGCCACGCAGCGAAAACGCAGACGGGAAACATCGATTGAGCTACAATAGCAAAAATTGCAGGGTGCACGGAGCTGACGCAGACACGTCGCAAGGTCGTATTCGGAGTCGAGCCGAAGAACCTTCCGAAGCCGCGTGTCGCGGAGTAAATGGCCATGCAGTGTAAAGAAGTAGAAGTTGTCCTCGAGCAACAAGGTTGTTTGCCCGTGCCGGAAGCGGCGCGTGCGCATCTCGTCGGCTGCAGTTCCTGCCGGAATCTCATCGCCGATTTAACCGCCGTCATCGCAACCGCTCATTTGCTTCCCGCTGAAGTCGAACCGCCCCCTCGTGTGTGGACTTCACTGCGCGTGCAATTGGAGCGCGAAGGCATAATCCGGTCCGCTTCCCCGCATTCCTGGTGGCTTAGTTTGTCCGATTTCTTCCGCCCGCGACTGCTGGCCACCGCCGCCCTCGGTCTGCTGATCGTCGCGGCCGGCGCCTTGCACTTCAAGCGATCCGCAACGCAACCCGCCGAAGCTCGCAACGTGTACGACAATCTATACCAGGACACCAGCTCGACTCTGAACAACGACGAAGCTCGTCTGCCCGCCATGCAGCTTGCCGGCTCCACCGGTGTGGACGTTTCGCTCCGCCAGAATCTCGATATTGTGGACAAATTTATTATCGACTGCGAGCAACGCGTGAAAGAGCAGCCGCAGGACGATTTGACGCGCGAATATTTGACCGGGGCCTACCAGCAAAAGGCGGAATTGATAGCGGTGATGATGGAGCGCGGGGGGAGCGGATACTAACATGAGCTTGAAAACGATGGGCCGTCGAATCTTGCCGGCGTTAGGCTTCGGATTGCTTCTCTTGCCTTCTTCTTTCGTGCAGGCGGCGCCCCAGCGTTTTGAGAGGCATTTTGCCGTAAAAGGGCGCCCAGTCGTCATTCTCCAGAACGTGGCCAACGGTCGCATCGAGGTTAAGTCTTCGAAAAATCCCGAAGTGGTCGTCGCCGCGACGCAGGCCTCCAACAAAATCAGCATCGTGGCCGAACAAGTCGAGGAGCGCGTCGATGTGACTGCTACCATGCTCGACAGCTCCGCGCCCCCCAACGAACTCGAAGCCAATTTCCAATTGACTGTCCCGGAAGAAACCGAGCTCCAGCTCAGGACTCAGACCGGTTTGGTCTATGTCGAGCAGGTCATGGGCGACATGACCCTGCAAAGCGTCGCCGGCGATATCCACCTGAAAGAAGTCTCGGGCTACATCGTGGTGCGCACCACCGGCGGCTCGCTGGTGTGCACGCAATGCGCCGGCAAACTTGATTTTCATTCCATCAGTGGCAATGCGCAGGTCATACAGCCGGGGCTTAGCAGTGCCACGCTGTTCACTATGTCCGGCAATATCCTCTTTGATGGCGATTTCATTCGCACTGGAATCTACACGATGAAGAGCGGCAAGGGCACTGTCGAGGTGCACTTCTCCGGAAACGATTCCTTCGATCTCAATGCGCAGACCGCCACCGGTACGGTCGACAATCAAGCCGAAGCGTACCTGAAGCCGGATTCGCACGGTGTGCGGCACATTGCGTCTAGATTCACCAAGGGTTTGTTCGGCACCGTTGGCAGCGGCCTCGCCAAAGTCGAACTCTCCTCCTACAGTGGTACAATCCGCATTCTGAAGCGCGACTAACGCGCGCCCAGGCCAGACTTCCGGCGTTCAAGTACGGCTACATGACCCTATTTCCTCCGCGACCTTCACAATCGCGCCTGCAGGTGCTTTGCCTCGCCGGCTTCATGGGCTCCGGCAAAACGACTGTCGGCTCGCTGCTGGCCCGCCAATTGGCTTGGCGTTTTGTCGACCTGGACGATCGCATCGAAGAAGCCGCCGGGCTCCGTATTCCTGAGATTTTCGAGCGCTTGGGCGAGCCGGCTTTTCGCCAGATAGAAGCGGACCAATTGCGCGCAGCTCTGGGCCGCGCTGTCGAGCACAAGGAACCCGCGGTCCTCGCCCTCGGCGGAGGAACCTACGCCCAGAACGGCGCCCCGGAATTTCTTCGTGCTGCAGGCGTTCCCGTCATCTGGCTGGATGCTTCTCTCGATGTCCTGCTCACTCGCTGCATGACCATGACTGGCCGCCCGCTGTTCCGGGACGAGCCCAGCTTCCGGGCCCTCTATGCGCAGCGGCTCCCTTCATATCAGCAAGCCGACCACCGCGTAGACAGCTCCGGCGAACCGGCCCGCGTAGTCGCCGAAATCCTCCGCCGCGGAATCATTTCCGCCGTCGCCGGCCACGCTCACCTCGTTGTCGAGGAGCCAAAACCCTGAGCAATCTCCGGCTGCTGTTGCAAGATTTCCCGGCCAAACTCTCCCCGTAACGCTCTGAGCGCAAAAGCGCACGATCCGCGCGCTTCAACTCTCTTGTATGGCAAACTTTGTGTCTTGCAGCGGTACTACGAAGGAGTAGTTTCAATTATGCGCAATTCTCTGAAGTCCAAAATCTCCGTCTGCGTTCTGACCGCCTGCGTAGTGGCGTTGAGCTCTCTCGCCGCCCAATCGCAAAAAAAGGCGGTGCTTTTCGCCCCGGACAAAGGCAAATTCACCATCCAGCTTGACGGCCAAACTGTCGGGCACGAAGAGTTCGAGATTTCGCCCTCCTCCGGAGGCTGGGCCGCGCAAGGCACAACGGATCTCAAGGTTCCCGATTCCCCGGCCACTCGCGTAACCGGCACGCTCACCCTGCAGCCAGACGGCGCTCCCGTCAGCTACGAGTGGAGCTCGCAAGCGGAAAAGACCAATGGCGCGCGAATTCTTTTCGCAAACGGCGTCGCCAAGATTACTTTGCAGATGCAAGGCGCGCGGCCCTTCGAGCAGAATCTGACCTTCAACACGCCCCTCATCGCCGTCCTCGACAACAACCTTTACTACCAATACGGCGTCCTGGCCCGCGTATATGACTGGTCCAAACGCGGCCCACAGAACCTTCCCGTGCTTATTCCGCAGGAGCTCACGCCCGGCTCCGTCACGGTCGATTCGACAGGCTCGGTCAACGCCAAAGGCAAGTCCTACGACGGGCTCCGCGTCACCACTTCCGACCTCGAGGTGTTGCTTTTCCTCGATTCGAATCACCGCCTGATGCGCCTCGAAGTCCCCGCCGCCAAAGTCTCCGTCGCCCGCGATTAACCGCAGCTCGATCTGGCGCAGTTTCCCTTGTAGTGGCGCAGCATGCTGCGCCAGTCTCGCAGTCCCGCGGCGCAAAAAAATGCGGCGTGACTTTCGTCACGCCGCGTCAATTTCCATTGAGGTTGTTTTCGGGTTTGGCTACCGCGCAAACGAACGCTGAAACGTCGGCTTCCCCGGAGTTGCGAACGGTGCGCCTGGGCGCCGCAGCGGATAGCCCTGCGGATGACCATGCGCGTGCGACAGCGCATGCCCATTCGAATGGCCGGCATTCACATGCCCGTTCCCGTTGCCATTCCCCGACGCGGGCTGCGGCAGCCGCGCCGGATTACCGATAGGGCGGAGATTCGTCGGCAGCGCTCCAACGTGGTCGCTGATCGCCTGCAGCCTCTTCAATATGGACTGCCACTGTTCCCAATCCAATTGCCGTAGGAACGGCCGCAATCCCTGGATGAACGGATCCTCCAGCAGCGCTTCGCCGTCGGACTCCGGAATGAAGAAGCGATTCAGCCCAACGTTCAGCGCTTCGGAGATCTTCTCCAAAGTGCCGAGGCTCGGCGTCATCTGGCCGCTCTCAATACGGGAGAGGTACGAGCGCGACACCTTCGAGCGCGACTGCAGCTGGCTCTGGGTCATCGTGCGCGATTCGCGCAACTGGCGAATGCGCTGGCCGATGTTCTCGACCGTCTCGCGGTTAGCGAACTTCTCTTGGGCGGGTTCAGCGCCGGCTTCCTCCACAGGTGCTGGGGGAGGAATCAGGAACTCCAAACGCTGAGGCAAGGCGCGCACGCAACGGCGGCAATTCCCCGTGCGCGTCCGGTATTGGACTAAACCGCATGTCTTACAGCGAATGACTTCCCTATCCAGTTCCAATTCTAACGAACTTGTAGCTTTATCTGATTGTGCAGACACCGGCACTCCTCGCTGACTTTTTCCGGCGCGCGGATAGGAGAGGAAACGTCGGAACGTGCTTCGGGGGGAAGGCAGTGTAACTGGCGCGACGGGAGTATCGTGCGAATCGCCTTTTTCTGTCAAGGGTATTTTTAGACTTTTTTTAACTGTGCTCATTTGAAACACAAACACTACGCCGAAAGTTCGCCTGTCCGTTCGTACAGTTCTTTCTTACTCCGACCTGCGCATCGTTCCGTTGAACACGGAATCGACGAAAATTGTTGCGGTTGTTATAACCGCAAATGGGGAGCGAATGCCACACCAATTTTCAAATCATCCACAAGTGAATCGATTTATTAACGTAACTTTACGCGCGGATGTCGTCCCGAATCCCGCTCGCGCGGTTTGCGAGCAGCGTGAGGGATCTGCTTTTCACTTTCATCAGGCGCCAACGGGGGCGACGCCGAGTTCGTTCCGGACGATAGGTGCCACCCCGGTGCCGAGGATCTCTATAGCGTCCAACATTTTTTGGTGCGGGAGCGTCGAGACACCCATTTGGAACGTGATGCGGGATATGCCGCCGAGAACCTCGTTCACATAAAGGATCTTCTTCGCCACAGTTTTAGCGTCGCCGATCAGCAGCGCGCCGGTGGGCCCGCGCAGGGCGTCGAATTGAGCGCGCGTGGCGGGTGGCCAGCCGCGTTCCTTACCGATCTCGGTAAACGTGTGCGCATAGCCTGGAAAGAATATTTCCGCGGCTTCGTCCGTGCTCTCGGCGAGAAAACCAACAGAATGAAGACCCACAGTAAGTCGCTCCGGCGAATGACCAGCGCGGCGTCCAGCCTCGCGGTAGAGGTCTATGAGTGGCCGGAAACGTCTAGGCTCACCACCGATTATCGCCACCATAAGAGGAAGCCCGAGCATACCTGCGCGAACAAAGGACTCAGGCGTGCCCCCGACGCCGACCCATATCGGCAGCGGATCCTGTAGCGGCCGCGGGTAGACTGCTTGGCCGGTAAGAGCCGCTCGGTGTTTGCCGGACCAGTGCACTTTCGTGCTTGCCCGGATTTTCAAAAGTAGATCGAGTTTTTCCGCAAAGAGCGAGTCGTAATCTTCCAGCCGCAGGCCGAAGAGAGGGTAGGACTCAATGAAAGAACCCCGACCCGCGACAATTTCAGCGCGCCCCCGCGAAATGAGGTCAAGCGTCGCGAACTCCTGAAAAACGCGAACGGGGTCCGAGGCACTAAGCACCGTCACAGCGCTGGTGAGCCGGATGTTTTCCGTGCGCGCGGCGGCAGCGGAGAGGATCACAGCCGGCGCCGAGTCCAGGAATTCCGCCCGGTGATGTTCGCCGATGCCGAAGACGTCCAGGCCGACGCGATCGGCGTGTTCAATTTCTTGCAGTAAATTGTGCATGCGCTCCACCGGGCTGAGCGTAATACCTGTGGCCGGGTCGGATATGGCTGCTGCGAAACTGTCGATTCCAATCTGCATTTGTGTCACTTCTCCAGGAAATTTTCGTTAACCGATTTCCACTAGACTGATTCGGCGTACTTCGCCGCTCTACGAAAGCCGGCTTCAAGACCTCGGTTTGATTCCGCTCCCCAGGCTCTCGGCACGCTTACCAATCTTTTTCAGTATCGTTTCAAGACTTCGCACTTCTTTCGGCGTCGCATCGGCAAACATTCTTCCAATTTCGTCTGCGTGTTTCCGAAAAATCGGCGCGATTAATTCTTTGCCTTTTGGCGTGAGCGATACGAGGCGCACGCGCCGGTCTTCAGCACTCTCCACCCGGTTTACTAGGCCCTTATCGAAAAGCCGGTCGACCGCCACGCTGATCGAACCCGGCGTAAGGTTCACCTTTGGCCCGATCGTATTCACCGGCAAAGGTCCCTTGTTCAGCAGCGCCTCAAGGATTCGGAAGTCGCTATCGCACAGTCCCGTCTCCGCAAGTCCCGCATAGAGATATTTCGACGCCGATTGAAAGGCCTTCATCCATACCAGCCAACAGTGAACCGGGCCCGCGGAGCGCTTCCAAGAATTCTTGTCCATCACCACACTATTGTGGCACAAATATGTATCGATATCAATACAATTGACATCAATATGTACATCGGACTGTTCTTTCAAAAGGAGAAAACACATGGCAACGAATTCAGTAGCAATTTCCAGCAGCGCGGACACAAGAAGCTTTTCCCAGGGTGCAGTAGTCGTTTTGGGACGATTTCTCTTCGTTCTGATTTTCCTGATGATTGTTCCCAATCATTTTTCCAGGCAAACCATCGCCTTTGCGGCCTCTCAAGGCGTCCCTTTGGCTTCCATCGCGGTTCCGTTTTCTGGTGTGCTGGCCGGCGTTGGCGGCCTCAGCATTTTGCTGGGCTATCGCGCAAAACTTGGCGCCTGGCTCATCGTCCTGTTCCTGGTTCCGGTGACCTTGATGATGCACAAGTTCTGGACAGTGCAGGACCCGATGATGGCGCAGATCCAAATGATCCTATTCATGAAAAATGTCTCCATGCTCGGCGCCGCTCTCCTGATCTCCCAGTTCGGCGCAGGACCGTTCAGCCTCGACGCCCGGCGCTCGCAATAATCGCGCCTGACCTTCGAATCCACAGCGACGGCATTCTCCTTGGAGGGTGCCCGTCCTCGTCTCTTGAGGGCGGGTTTTTTTCCTGGTCCTTCTCCCACTCAGACATCCACCCGGCCCGGTGCCACTTGGCTGACAACCGCGTCGGCCTAATACCACCGCAACAATCGCCACGATGGGATGCGATTTGCCTTCTTCTTCCCTATGTGTCTTCCCGCTCAACGATTTGCGAAGCGATTGCCTCGTCTCTATCCATTGGCACAGCGATTGCCCTTCGAAGGGAAGGCACGCGATCCGGGCGAAAAAAGGATCGTTTGCTAAGCGAATTGGGAGAGTTTAGATGCAAAGCAAGATAGAACATAGCGAAGGCTTCACACTGCAGTTGACCTGCGAGCACGCGGCGATTCACATCGTCAATGATGTGGCTACCTGCACGGATTGTGGACAGACCCTCGGATGCATAGACAAACAAAACGAAGAAGGGGCTGCGGTTCTGGGGGAATGTCTCACCTGCATCTCACAGGAAGACCACTACCGGTAGACGTTTCGCTCGAATCTCAGAGACGCAATTAGAGCTCGGTGTAACGAGCCAAACGATCTTCGCGTCAATCAGTGTGTGGGTCATCCGGCAATTAGCGGGACAATTGTAGGCGTTGGTGTTGTTGCGGTATTCGGCGCCTTCGTTTCTGCATGGAAGGTAGTTACAAAGCAGTTGGAGCCGGGACACCGGGTCAAGGTGAAGGGCTCCCAGTTTGGCGGAGACTCCATTTTAGTTACGGCATTAAACGTGGGAAAACAGCCCGTAACTTTGGTTGCTGGTGGCCTCCGGCTTCCTGAACACAAGACCACGCATCACTTTGAGCCATCCGGTACCGCTAAGTTCCCAGTTGACCTTCAACGCGGCAAAAGCTGTTACATGGTGTTGCCCAAGCGAGCCGTGGCTGAAGCGCTAAAACGCGGAGGTCTCTCTGGTACTATTGATGTGAACGGATATTACTGCGATTCATTCGATAAGAGACATTTCAGCGAGGTTTTCAAAGTGGACGTCGAGGTTTGGCTGAAGACGTAAGACAACTGCCCCCTCTGGCAGGTTGCGGTGGCGAGCAGAGCTTCCCGGCAGTAAAACGAAAAGCGGGCTTTCGTTCCGGCAGTTACGTAGAC
>JAOAPL010000174.1 GCA_025462925.1 Acidobacteriaceae bacterium | reverse complement strand
TAAAATTAGGCGGTCGCTTCGTTTTCTTCTTCTCTCTCAAGCCGACGTAGCTCAGTTGGTAGAGCAACTGATTCGTAATCAGTAGGTCACCAGTTCAACTCTGGTCGTCGGCTCCACACCTTTCTTTTCCCAAAGAGATTTGAACCACAGAGAGCACGGAGAACACAGAGGGATTCATCTGCGAGGCAGCCGTCTAGCGGAGCTAGGCCGCGCTTACCGCAATGGCCGACTCTTTCAGCAGTTTGACAAAGGTCATGCCGCCCCATAGATTGCGTAGCCATGAGCCGAAAGTTTTTCATCATCACGTTGCTGTTGTCATGCGCTCTAAGTTCCGTGGCAGAGAAAAAGCATTCCTACCTGTTTGCCTGGTGCGGGGACATCGAGAAAAAGAGCAGCGACTTTCTTGCGGTGATTGATGCTGACCCATCCTCTAAAACGTACGGAAAAGTCTTGCGGACTTCGCCCACTGGGGTGGCCGGTGCGCGACCCCATCACACTGAAGTCGAAATGCCGGTTGGCGGTCTGCTGATGGCAAATGGATTCGAAGCGGGACGTACTTGGATCTACGATCTTCGCAAACCTCTCGAGCCGCGCGTGGTCACATCGTTCGGTGAACTCAATGGATACATGCATCCGCACACTTTCTTCCGTTTAAAGAACGGGAATGTGCTGGCAACTTTCCAATATCGCGGAGGGCACGATCCAGCGGCTGAAGGTGGCGGCTTGGTTGAAGTGGATAACCGTGGACACGTGGTGCGATCGGGCAGCGCGATGGACCCAGCGGCGAAGGACGAACTCATCCGACCGTATAGCATCGAGTTGCTTCCGGACGTTGACCGCATCGTGTCCACCAATACCCCAATGCACGAAGACGGGAAAAGTCGCACAGTTCAGGTTTGGCAGCTCACCACTCTAAAGGTGCTTCGGACGATTAGCCTTCCGCCCGGTCCACATGGCAACGAGCAGTATTACCCCGGAGAACCCCGTCTTCTGGAAGACGGAAAAACGCTGCTGGTGCACACCTTCAGTTGTGGCCTATACATGATGCGTGGCGTGGAAACCGACAAGCCCTCAGTTGAATTTGTGTATGCCTTTCCTGGGGACAACTGTGGAGTGCCGTTGCGAGTGGGACACTGGTGGCTACAGACCGTCCCTGAAACGCATAGCTTGACCGTGCTCGACATCTCAGACCCTGGGCACCCTCGCGAAGCGAGTCGCGTCACGTTGGACGAGAGCCAGAAGCCGCATTGGATCTCGATGGATCCAAGTGCTACGCGAATCGTTTTAAACTCCGATGAGAATGGACCCGACCACCGGCTGTTCATCATTAACTTCGACGCGACCACCGGCTCGGTAAAACTCGATGAACGCTTTCGTGATGCGGGCAGTTCGCGTCCGGGTGTGAGCATGGACGGCAAAACATGGCCGCATGGATTTCACGGCAACGCGTATGCGCATGGGACGGTTTTTTCGCGGTGAAACCCCGTCCTAGCAGACGTAGGACGGGGTACCCGCAGACGAAGAGGTGTTTAGGCCGCGTTAAGAGTTACGGCTGTTGCGGTGTTGGTGCTGCAACCTGAATGATGTGAACGGTGTTCGTGTCAGGATCAAGCTGCACTATGAGCGCCACTTGCTGGCCTTCTTGGCCTTTCAGCGCATCGGGGTTGTCAACCGTGTAGGTCTTGTTATCACTAGTGGTGATCGACTTGTCATCCGAGCTGACCTTGCCGGACATCTTTTTTTGTTTGTGCTTGCCGCCCATTGATGACTGATCACTTTGTGATGTCTGACTGCTTTGGCTTCCCTGTGAGCTCTGATCAGTTTGGCCGCTCTGGCCGCTCGGGCTGGTCTGGGCGCTCGGGTTGCTTTGGCTTTGGCTGCCGCTGCTCTGGCCGCTGCTCGCGTCCTGTGCCATTGCCGATATTGCAAGAGCAAAAGCCAAAGACACTGGTATGAATAGTTTCATAAACACTCCTTTGTACTGGTGATTTGCCTTGCCCCAAGGGTAACGGCGTTGCATGAGCAGAAAACGATTGCTCTTAAGGCTAAGGATTGGACTGTTGTTTATGAACTACAGGGAGGGTGAGGGGTTGTCTGAGGGAATCCCGCTCAGGTGTAGAGCGGGATTCCCATGTGATTAAGGCATGAACAATCACAAATACAGCAACACGATCGGCAGGACGGTTCCCAAGATGAGCAATCCCCACACAACTCGCTTGTCGCGGTTGTATTTGAATGACATGTAGATGCCGAGGAACGTTGTAGAGATTAGCGAGATGGCCATCAACACCAGGAAGTACTTGAGTGGCTCCGAACGTTTCCGGCGTTTAGGAGCCGCTGGGGTTGTCGCTGGTTTTGGCGGTGCCGCCTCTTTGTTTTCGCCCATCGCAGATTCGGCTTTTGGCTGCGCAGGCGATGGTTGCGTCGGCTCCTGCGGCGTCGTGGCGGCTCGCGCAACTTCCGGCGTCGGCGCGGGTGTCTTTGCCGGGGGCGGCACTCTCTGGTTCTTGTGGATCTCCGCCAGCTGTTCAAATACTGGAGTGGCTGGCCGCCCTTTATACTCTTCATGAAAATTGAAGATTTGAAATGCGCCTGTGAACGCAAAGAAGAGGATGCTGGGAGCAAAAAAGGTGCCGAGATAAAGATGCAACTGCCGGATCTGTTTCATTTCCTGGATGTCACCCCGTGTTGCGGGATTTTACACGAGAGACCTTAACGAGACCTTAAATTGTATGCATCGCGTTTAGATCACCCCGCCGCGCTCATGATAAATTGTGAGCCACTGCCCAACTCCAAAAACAAGGACAACAATGTTCAAGATTCCAGGTAAGTTCTCGCTTGCAATGCTCGCGATTCTTTCGGCGCTCCTCGTCAGCAGCTTCGCGCTGCCGCTACCCTCGGCTGATTCCGCGGGCGCTTTGACTGCGGCTGACTACGCTCATGCCGAAAAATTCATGAACTACAACGCGAATCCGCTGGTGCTGCATGCGGTGAAGCCTGCGTGGACGACCGACGAGCGCCTTTGGTTTCGCGACACCACTGCGGCTGGAACTGAATTTGTTGTCTTCAATCCGGTGGGATTGAAACGCGAGCCGGCATTCGATCACGCCAAGCTGGCCGTCGCGCTCTCGGCGGCTGTGGGCAAGACATTCGACGCGAACCATCTGCCATTCCAGCAGTTCGAATACTCGGCGGATGGCCAGTCGATCACATTCAGCATCGGCCCGCGCCGTTTTACTTGCGATGGGCAAGGGAACAAGTGCGCAGCGGAGGCCAGGCCCGACGCCAGCGCGCAACGTGCTCGTCCTGCTGCCGGTGGTCCGCCTGCGCGCAATGATGTGCCTTCGCCGGACAAGAAACTCACAGCGTTCATTCGCGATTTCAATCTCTGGGTTCGCGATCTCGCCACCGGCAAGGAGACGCAACTCACGACGGACGGCGTGAAAGATTACGGCTATGCCACGGACAACGCGGGATGGGTTCGCAGTGATCATCCGGTGCTTCTGTGGTCGCCTGATTCTAAAAAGATCGCCACTTTCCAGCAGGACCAGCGCAACGTGGGCGAGATGTACCTGGTGGAAACGAAAGTTGGACATCCGACACTGCAAGCCTGGAAGTATCCGCTGCCCGGCGACGCGGTTGTGACGATGATCGAACGCGTGATCATTAATGTGGATGGGAATGTGAACGGGGACGTGGACGCAAAGAAAGTTGTGCGGTTACAGATCCCGCCTGACCAGCATCGGTCAACATTGTGCGATCACGTTGTGTGTCGCGGAAGTGACTGGGCGGATGTGGAGTGGAGTCCGGATTCCGCGCATCTCGCGTTTGTCTCCAGCTCGCGCGATCACAAAGTGGCGCAGCTTCGAGTTGCGGACGCTGCGACCGGCGCGGTCCGTGATGTCCTCGAAGAAAAAGTCGCGACGCAATATGAGTCCGGACAGACGCGCGCGAACTGGCGGTATCTTGCGAAGTCGAACGAGTTCATCTGGTTTTCAGAGCGCGACAACTGGGGACATCTTTATCTCTACGACCAAGCAGGGAAGTTGAAGAACCAGATCACCACCGGTGATTGGGGCGTCCTCGAGCTCTTGAATGTGGATGAGAAGAATCGGCAGGTGTACTTCTTGGCTGGCGGCAGGGAAAAGGGCGACCCTTACTTCGCGCATCTCTATCGAGTTGGCCTCGATGGCAAGAACCTGACGCTGCTCACGCCTGAAGATGCGAATCACGATGTGACTCTGTCGCCTTCGGGGCGCTACTTTGTCGATAACTATTCCAAGCCGGATGCTCCTCCCATAACTGTGCTGCGCGACACGAATGGGAAACTGCTGGCCACGCTGGCAACGGCCGACATCTCTCGTCTGTTAGCCACAGGCTGGAAGCCGCCGGTTCCTTTCACCGTAAAAGCCCGCGACGGTGTGACCGATCTCTACGGCCTGATGTTCAAGCCGACGAATCTTGATCCGAACAAGAAGTATCCGATTGTGAACCACATCTATCCCGGTCCGCAGGGCGGAAGTGTGGGGACAAGGTCGTTCGTGGCAGCACGAGGCGATGCGCAAGCTCTGGCGGAACTTGGATTCGTTGTCGTCGAGATTGATGGTATGGGCAATCCCACGCGGTCGAAGAAATTCCACGACGCCTATTACGGCAATCTGGGTGACAACACTCTGCCGGACCAAGTGGGCGGAATGAAGCAGCTGGCGGAAAAATATCCGTGGATCGACCTCACGCGCGCGGGCATCTACGGCCACTCCGGCGGCGGATACGCAGCCGCTGACGCCATGTTCCGCTATCCCGATTTCTTTAAGGTGGGGATCTCTGAAGCTGGGAACCATGACAATCGCGAATATGAAGACGATTGGGCAGAGCGCTACCAAGGCCTTGTGGACGGCACCAATTATGACGATCAGGCCAACCAGAGCCTTGCGAAGAACCTGAAGGGCCATCTGCTGCTGGCGCACGGCACTGCGGACGACAATGTTCCGCCGTATAACACGCTGCTGGTAGTGAACGAGTTGATCAAAGCCAACAAGGATTTCGATCTCCTGTTGCTGCCAAATCGCCGGCATGGGTTTGGCAATGAACCTTATATGGTGCGTCGCCGGTGGGATTATTTTGTGCGCTATCTGCTCGGCGAAGAACCGCCGGTGGGATATGAATTGCATCCACCCGACACGAGAGCAGTAGCGGGACAATAATCAAACCTGCGTGTGTGCTGGAGTCGCCAGACTCCAGCACACGTTACTTGTTGATGGGCCCGGAATCAAGGTAATGCAGACTGCAAGTGATTCGGCTTA